>JABIRQ010000138.1 GCA_018699755.1 Rhodospirillaceae bacterium
ATTCTAGGTCCACAATCAGTTGGTAAAAGTTCTGTTATAAAGCGTATAACAAATAATGTGGTTGAATTACCTGAAGCTGCAGGAGTATGTACGAAAGTAGCAACAGAAATTCAATTACGAAAAGGCGATGAGCATGTCGAGATAGTATTACGTAAACCTGATGGAAGTGAAGTAGATTTTACGAGTGAAGATATACGAAAGTCCGTTGCTAAAGCACAAATTGAAGCGATTGAAGATGCAAGTAGTAATTATGCAACGAAACATACAATTATTATTAAAGTTGCGTCGTTTGCTCAACCAAATATTACATTTATTGATATGCCTGGATTTACATCCAATGAATCAAAAGATGAAATACTCAAAATGGCAAAAGATCGTGTAGAAAAATATCCCGGAACATTGATATTACATGTTGTTCGAGGCGATCGATCAGGGTCGTTTCAAGCTCGACACGAAATTGCCTGTTTCCGCCAATGCGCAGAAACAGGAGCCCTCCAAGCTGAGCCTGCGCAAGGGTCAGTCGATCAAGGTGCGCGACGCGATCCTCGCCCTGGTCACGAAATCGGCCAATGACGTGGCCGTGGTCGTGGCCGAAGCGGTCGGCGGCTCGGAATCGCGCTTTGCCCGAATGATGACGGTCAAGGCCCTGGCACTGGGCATGACGCGGACCCAGTTCCGCAACGCTTCCGGCCTGCCCAACGACCGGCAGCTCAGCAGCGCCCGCGACATGTCGATCCTGGCCCGGGCGCTGATGCGCAACTTCCCGCGCTACTACCCTTATTTCTCGACCGAGCAGTTCGCCTACAAAGGCGAGATCTATGCCAACCACAATCGCCTCCTGGGCAGCTATGACGGCGTCGACGGCATCAAGACCGGCTATATCAGGGCCTCGGGCTTCAATCTGGTCGCCTCGGCCGAGCGCGACGGGCGGCGCCTCGTCGGCGTGGTCTTCGGCGGCAAGACCGGTGCGTGGCGCAACAAACGCATGACGGAGCTTCTCGACGACGGATTCCGTAAAATCGCCAGTGTCGCCAAGGCTCCTCGGCCTATTCTGGAGGTCGCGGAGTACGAGCCGCCCCTGACCAAACCGGCGCTCGGCGAGATCGATACCGCCGCGCGCGCACCCACCCCGGCCAAGGCTCCCCCGACCCAGGCACCGCCGCCGCCGCCAGAGGTGATGATGTTGGCCTGGAGCATTCAGGTCGGCGCCTTCCGCCAATTCGCCCTCGCCCAGGCTGCCGTGACCCGGGCGTCAAGCCTGGCTCCGGTCCTCTTGGAAGACGCGATCGTTCATATTTTCTCAATTCAGAGCCAAACAGGCCCGCTTTTCCGCGCCCGCCTGACCGGCTTCGACGAGGGCACCGCGTCCGAAGCCTGCAGCGTCCTGATGGCGAACAAGATGGATTGCCTGGCCGTGCCGCCGACGCGCGGCACCGAGGTCGCCTCGGCCACTCCATAAGGCGGGGAACATCCCGCAACGACCGGCCCCCGTCCGTCAGAAGTCCCGCACCTCCACCCCCGCAACCTCCAGCGCCGCACGCAGCGCGCCTTTCAATCGGGCAAGGCCTGGCTCGTCCGACGCTTCGCAACGCGCCACCAGGGCCGCCTGGGTGTTCGAGGCGCGCAGCAGCCACCAACCGTCTGGCGTCTGCACCCGCACCCCGTCGATCAGCGAAACTTCCGCACCTTGCGCTGCGACATAGGCTTTAACCGCATCGACGACGCCGAATTTGCGGTCTTCGGCGCAGTCGAAGCGGAGCTCCGGCGTGTTGACGAGTTCGGGCAGACGGTCGCGCAGGGCCGCCAGGTCGATCTCCGACCGGGCCAGGATGCCCAGCAGCCGAACGGCGGCAAAGAGCGCGTCGTCGTAGCCGTAATAGCCGTCGGCGATGAAGATATGGCCGCTCATCTCGCCCGCAAGCGGCGCGCCCGTCTCCGCCATCTTGGCCTTGATCAGGGAATGGCCCGTGCGCCACATCAGCGGCACGCCCCCCAACGCGGCGATCCGGTCGAACAGGGCCTGGCTTGCCTTCACGTCGGCGATGACCGTCGCTCCCGGCCGCCGCTCAAGCAGATCTTCCGCCAACAGCATGAGGATCTGGTCGCCCCAGAGGATTCGGCCCCGCCCGTCGAGCACGCCGATCCGGTCGCCGTCGCCATCGAAAGCGATGCCGATCTCGCAACCGTCCGCCTCGATGGCCCGACGCAGGCCGTCCAACGTCTCAGGCAGGGTCGGGTCCGGATGATGGTTGGGAAAGGTCCCGTCGATCTCGGCGTAGAGCACCGTATGCTGCCCCGGCAGGGCAGCGGCCAGGGCGGCGGTCGCCGGGCCGGCCGCGCCGTTGCCGGCATCCCAAGCCACGCGCAGCGGCCGGCCACCCGGAAAATCCCGCACCAGACGTTCGATATAGTCGTCGAACAGAGGCCGATCCTCGACCCCTCCCACACCATTGGCATAGGCGCCTTCGTCGGCGATGCGCCCCAGCTCCTGAATCTGTTCGCCGAAGAAGGGCCCGCCGGAAAGCATCATCTTGAAGCCGTTATAGTCCGGCGGGTTGTGCGACCCGGTCACCATGACCGCACCGTCGGCGCCGAGCGCATGACTGGCGTAGTAGAGCATCGGCGTGGGGCCGAGGCCGACGCGCAGCACGGTGAGGCCGCAGGCGGCAAGGCCCGAGGCCAGGCCCATTTCGAGAGCGGGGGAACTGAGCCGGCCGTCGAACCCGGTCGCCACCCGCGCCCCGCCGGCGGCGCGCACCATCGTCCCGAAGGCCCGGCCGATAGCATAGGCGTCGTCCTCGCCCAGGGTCTCGCCGACGATTCCGCGCAGATCGTATTCGCGCAGGATCGTGGGGTCTAGACGATGGGCCCCGGCCGGCGTCTTGGCTTTGGTCATGATGCGCGGCTCCGGTTCAGCCGACCGACTTGCGGCCGACGCTCACGTATCGAATCCCCGCTCGCGCCATTTCCGCAAGATCGTAGATATTGCGCAGGTCGATCAGCAAGGGTCGACGCATCGCCGTCTTCATCCGGTCGAGGTCGAGCCCACGAAAGGCGTTCCACTCCGTGACGATCACCAAGGCGTCGGCCCCTGTCATCGTCCCATAAGCATCGTCGCACCAGATCACGCCCTCGAACAGTGCACGCGCCTCGTCCATGCCCGCCGGGTCATGGGCGCGAATCGTGGCGCCCGCCTTCTGCAGGGCGGGCACAATAGCCAGGCTCGGCGCGTCGCGCATATCGTCGGTGTTGGGCTTGAAGGTCAGGCCGAGCACGCCGATCGTCTTGCCTTGCGCATCGCCCCCCAAGGCGTGGAGCACTTTTTCCGCCATGCGCGTTTTGCGCGCGTCGTTCACGGCGACCACGGTCTCCACAATCCGCACGGGCGCGCCGGCCTCCTGCGCCGTTCTAGCCAGGGCAAGGGTGTCCTTAGGAAAACAGGAGCCGCCATAGCCGGGGCCGGCGTTGAGGAACTTGTTGCCGATCCGCCCGTCGAGGCCCATGCCGCGCGCCACCGACTGGACATCCGCGCCGACCTTCTCGCACAGATCGGCTATCTCGTTGATGAAGCTGATCTTGGTCGCGAGGAAGGCGTTGGCGGCGTATTTGATGAGTTCCGAAGTCTCGAGCGAGGTTGCCACCATTGGCGTCTCGCGCAGATAGAGGGGCCGGTAGATCTCCCGCATGATTTCAGTCGCGCGCGCGCTGTCGCTGCCGATCACGACCCTGTCGGGCCGCATGAAATCGTTGATCGCCGAGCCTTCGCGCAGGAACTCCGGGTTGGAAGCGACGTCGAACTCGGCTTTCGGCGCCGTCTTCGCAATGATGCGCGCCACCTCTCGCCCTGTGCCGACGGGGACAGTCGATTTCGTGACCACGACCGTATAGTCGCCCAGGGCTTGGGCGATCTCTTCCGCGGCAGCGTAGACATAGGACAGGTCCGCATGGCCGTCGCCCCGCCGACTGGGGGTGCCGACCGCGATAAAAACCGCATCCGCATCCGCCACAGCGCCCGCCAGGTCCGTCGTGAAGGTCAGGCGCCCGGCCTTGGCGTTGCTCTCGATCAAATCGTCGAGACCCGGTTCGTAGATCGGCACCTCGCCCCCTCGGAGCCGCGCGATCTTGGTCTCGTCCTTGTCGACGCAAACGACATCGTAGCCGAACTCGGAAAAACAGGTCCCGGAGACCAGCCCGACATATCCCGTGCCGATCATGGCGATCCGCATTGCCGTCTCCTTCTTTCGTCAGCCGGCCGCGCTTAGGCCATGTAGGAGCGTAAGCGCTCCCGCACGTCCGGTCCGAGATCGTCGCGCGCGAGTGCGAAAGCGATGCTCGCTTCGATGAAGCCGACCTTGTCGCCGCAGTCGAATCGTTGGCCCTCGAAACGCAGGCCATGGAAAGGCATCGAGCCGATCATCCGGGCCATCGCATCGGTCAGCTGGATTTCTCCGCCCGCGCCGCGTTCCTTCATGTCCAGATGCCCGAATATCTCCGGCTGCAGGATATAGCGGCCGATGATGCTGAGGGTGGAGGGTGCCTTGTCGGGCGACGGCTTTTCCACCAATCCGTTGACCGAAACCAAGCGGCCGTCGTCCTTGCCGATATCCAGGATGCCGTAGCGCCCCGTCTGCTCGCGCGGAACATCCGTCACGGCCACGAGGTTTCCACCCGTCTCCTGATAGGCTTCCATCATCTGCTTGAGGCAGGGCGTGTCCGCGAGCACCAGATCGTCGGCCAGCAGGATGGCCACCGGCTCGTCGCCCGCCAGATGGCGGGCGCACCACACGGCATGGCCCAGGCCCAGGGGTTCCTGCTGGCGGACATAGGCGATTTCGCCCGGCCGTCCGACCATTTCCGTCATGGCTTCGAGCTCGGCCGCCTTGCCCCGGCTGCGCAGAGTCTCGCGCAATTCGAAACTGTCGTCGAAATGATCCTCGATCGCCGTCTTGCCCCGCCCCGTGACGAAGACGATCTGCTCGATCCCCGCGGCGCGGGCCTCCTCCACCGCATATTGGATCAGCGGCTTGTCGACCACCGGCAGCATTTCCTTGGGCATCGCCTTGGTGGCAGGCAGGAAGCGCGTGCCCAGCCCGCCGACGGGCAGGATCGCTCTGCGAATGGCTGGTGGCATGGTCCCTATCGAATCGCGTTTCGGGTGCGGGAAGCGTCGGGCGTATGTGCCATAGGGCCGCGGGGCCGCGCAACCGCATCATCGGCCGAGAAGGACATCCTTGGCCTGGTTGATCCGCGCCGCGAGATAGGAAGAGCCGCCGGCATCGGGATGAAATTGCGCCATCAGACGTCGATGGGCGTCCTTGACGGCAGCCTCGTCGGCGCCCGGTTCGAGGCCGAGAATGCGATAGGCTTCGTCGCGACTCATCGCGGCGCTTTCGCTTGCGCCCGCATGTTCTCCGGCTCCCTCGGCATCCGCCGCACCGGCCTCGTCCCGCCAGTCCGGATGATTGCGGTCGAGATAGGCGACGAGGACACGCGCCGACTGCTCGTCGGCCGTCGCGACTTCGCGCAACAGGGTCAGCAAGTCGCCGAGCGCCAGGTCGTCGAGCGCACGCCCGGCGAAAGCGCCGGCCGTGATCTCGCCTGTCATCCCTCCCGAATCGTGGTCGAGGCTCATGCGCAGATAGGCCGTCTCGATCCGGCTCGTCCGGCCGGGAGTCGGCCCGCGCATCGTCTTGAACAGGTTGGACAACGTGCGCGCGCGCATCAGCCACGGGAAGGCGACGATGCCGGCCGTCCAGAGCCAGCTCCAACGGCCGGTCAGAATCACGAAGACCACGATCGCGACGCCGAGCGCGAGTCCGAACCACCGCAGGCCGCGCACGACCGTCTTCGGGTCGGCCGAGATAAACCATTGCAGGAGCAAGAACAGGCCCAGCGCGAGCCCGACGCCGAGAATCAGCCAGGACATATCGCCCGCCCTAACGCATCTGGGTGGTGATGCGGAGCACGTCGCCGCCCCGCTTGCGCCCGAAATCCTCCAACGCCCGCCGGCCGCCCGCGGCATAGACGGCGACAGCGGCCAGCAGATCCTTGAGTTGCCGGGCGCTGCTTGCGTCGAAGCTGCAATAGGCGCCCTTCGTCAGGCGCGCGATCTCGCGAAAGGCGCGGGCCGCGATCGGCTCGCCCCCCTCGTGAAAGACGAAGACGGGTACGCCGAGAAGGCCCAATCGCCCGGCCACCTCGCAGACCGCGTCGATATCCTCCTCGAAACAATCGCCGACGAAGACCAGGGCGTCGAAGGGCTCGCGCTTGCCTTCCTTCAGAGCGTGGCGCAGAACGCGGCCGATTTGGGTCTGCCCGCCCCGGCAGGAAACGGCCGCCATGCGTTCGACGAGGCTGTCCGCGTTGTCGACCCATCGGCTGGCCTCGAACTCTCGGAAGCCGCGGTAATGGACGAGCTGGATATCGAGACCGCCCAGGGCCTTGGTCGCCTCGAACATCTCGGCCTGAAGGTGTATTGCGCGATCCCAGCTCACCTGGCGGCTGGCCGTCGCGTCCATGGCGAACATCAAGCGGCCACGCCGCCCGGCCGGCTTCAGCGCCGGCGCGCGCGCAACCGTGTCGAGAAAGGCATCGACCTCGGCCTTCGAGGTCGCCGTCGTCAGATCGCCGCTTTTCTTCGCCATCTCGCCCTCTTGCCGGGCCGGAAAACGCCCACCCTTCCTAGAAGGTCCCGCCCCTCCTAGAAGGTAGTGTGTCGGAGGGTCCGCTTCCAGGTGAAGCAGAGGTCCGGCCTAGGCCGCGCTCAGCCAGACGGCGGTGTCGTGAAAAACCGCGCCGCCGTTGGGTCGGCCCGCATCGGCGCTGACCAGCAGATTGATGCCGATCCCCTCCTCGAACGCCTTGTTGGGCCAGATGCTTTCGACCACGACGACGCCGCGCTGCAAGCCATCGAACGGCTTGGCGTGGACGACGAGGGAGCCCTTCTCGTTGCCCATGCGCACCCGGTCGCCCTCGGCGAGACCCAACTCGGCACAGTCCTCGGGGTGAATCATCGCCGTCGGCCGCCCTTCCCGCTTGATCGAGGTCGGGGTCTCCGTGAAGCTCGAATTGAGATAGTTGCGCGCGGGCGCCGTCACCAGACGATAGGGCCGATCCGCGGTCGCCGCGTCGATCCCGTCGAAATGGTCCGGGAAGGCCGGCAACCCCTCCGGCACCGATCCCAGGCTCTTCCAGTCGGGCGAGAAGCGGAAGCGGCCGGTCGCAGTCGGGAAACGATCCAGGAAATGGGCCGTCTCGAAAGGCGGGCAAAGGTCGTAGCCGCCGTCCCGGTAGATCGTCTCGGCGTCGGGCAGGCCGCTCGTCTTCAGGCAATCTTCCATCAGTTCCCAGGCCGTCATCGCGAAGCCCGGATGCTCCGCGCCCAAACGTTTGGCGAGCGCGCAGACGACGTCGTGGTTCGGGCGCGCACCGGCCTGCGGCTCGATCACCGCCTTGGTGACCTGCAGATAGGTGTGCCCGCTGCCCTTGTAGAAATCGTCATGCTCCAGGAAGGTCGTCGCGGGCAGGACGATATCGGCCATGGCCGCCGTCTCGGTCATAAACTGCTCATGCACGCAGACGAACAGGTCGTCGCGCGCGAAACCCTCGTGCACCTTGGCCAGTTCGGGCGCCACCATCATCGGGTTCGTGTTCTGGATGAACATCGCCATAACCGGCGGGCCGTCGCCCAGATCGGCCTTGTCGCCCACCAGGCAGGGCCCGATGCGCGACTGATCTAGGCTGCGGGCCGACGGGTTCAGCACGTCCAGCCCCTTGATCACAGTCTGATCGATATGGGCGTAGAGGTCGCTCTGCCCATAGAGCGCGCCGCCGCCCTCCTGGGTCCAGGCGCCGGTGACCGAAGGCAGGCAGGACACGGCATGAACCTGGGCCGCGCCGTTGCGGGTGCGCGAAAAGCCGTAGCCGACCCGGATATAGCTGCGCTTGGTCGAGCCGTAGAGCTTGGCGAAACTTTCGATCTCGTCGACCGAGAGGCCGGTGATGGCCGAGGCCCATTGCGGACCGCGCAGGCGCAGATGCTCCTCGAGCGCCTCCGAATGGTCGGTGTGCTTGGCGAGATAGTCGCGATCCGCCAAGCCGTCGCGAAACAGGATATGCATGACCGCGCAGGCCAGCGCCCCGTCCGTGCCCGGACGCACCGCCAGATGCATGTCGGCCTGAGCCGCCGTGCCCGTGCGGTAGGGGTCGACGACGACCAGCTTCGCGCCGCGCGCCTTCTTGGCCTTGGCGATATGGGTCATCACGTTGACCTGGGTCGAGACAGGGTTGCCGCCCCAGACCACGATCAGGTCGGCATGCTGAATCTCGCGCGCATCCACGCCGCGTTTCTCCCCCACCCCGGCCGTCCAGCCGGCATCGGCCAGGTTGGTGCAGATCGTGCTGAACTGGCGCGTGTAGCCCATCGCATGGCGCAGTCGCTCGATCCCGTCGCGCTGCACCAGGCCCATCGTGCCGGCGTAGAAATAGGGATAGACCGATTCGCGGCCGTGCTTTTCGGCGATTTCGGTCAGGTTGTCGGCGACGATATCCAGCGCCTCGTCCCAGGAAACCGGCTCGTAGGCGGCGCGTCCGAC
>JABIRQ010000262.1 GCA_018699755.1 Rhodospirillaceae bacterium
CAGATCAGCGAGGAGAACACTGTCGAGGCCGGCTTCATCCCCCTCGTCACCCTGTCCCCGGAATGGGAGCAGTCCTTCGGCGAATCGGTGACCGCCCAGGGGGAGGAACGCCAGCTCACCATGGCGCCGTCGCGTTTGCAGGAGTTCATCGCCGCGGTGCGCCAGACCTTCGAGCGCCACGCCATGCTGGGCGATTCGCCGGTCCTGCTGTCGAGTCCCGGCATTCGCCCCTTCGTCCGTTCGATCGTCGAGCGTGTCCAGCCCAGCATCGTCGTGATGTCCCAGAACGAAATCTACCCAAAGGCCCGCATCAAGACCCTGGATCATATCTGAGGAGGCCCGAACAGTGCGCCTCAGGACATTCTCCGCACTCCGCTTGGCCGAGGCCATGGCCGCCGTCCGCGCCGAACTAGGTCCGGATGCAGTGATCATCTCGACCGAGGCTGACGAGCGGACCGGCGAAGCACGCGTGATCGCGGCCGTCGAGGAGGCGGAGACGGAGGATGCTTTCCTCGACCATATTCTGTTCCCGCCACGCGATCGGCCGGGCCGGGCCCATCTGTCCGATACCGTCGCCAATGCCTTGGACCGCACCGGCGCGCCGGCACGCCTGGCCGGCCGGCTGATCGCCCTGGCACGGGCCAGCGAGGCGGCCGACCCGGCGCTGGCGCTGGCGGCGGCCCTGGACGAGCGTTTCGCCTTCGCGCCCCTGGGCGTGGCGTCCGACCGCCCCATCGCGCTGATCGGCCCGCCCGGGGCGGGCAAGACAGTTACGATCGCCAAGCTCGCCGCGCGTGCCGCCTTGGCCGGCCGCTCCGTCGGTCTGATCACCACCGATACGGCCCGTGCAGGCGGCGTCGAACAGCTGGGCGCTTTTGCCCAGGCGATCGGGATAGGAGCCGCGGCGGCCGAGGAAGGCCCGGCCCTTACCGCCGCCCTCGACCTCGTTCGCGCCCGGGACCTGCGCCTGATCGACACCACCGGCATGAACCCCCTGGCCGAGGACGAGCTTCGCCGACTCGCCGAGATCCTGCACGCTGCGGGCGCGGAGCCCGTGCTTGCCCTCCCGGCGGGACTCGATCCGCTGGATGCCTGCGAGATCGCGCGGGTCGCCGCCGTTCTCGGCGCCCGGCGCCTGATCGCCACGCGACTCGACACCGTGCGGCGCCACGGCGCCCTGCTCGCGGCGGCCGACGGAGCGGACCTAGCCGTCGCCGAACTGGGCTTCGCGCCCGAAATCCTGGACGGTCTCGCACCGGCCGCACCCATGGGGCTGGCCCGCATGGTGCTCCAAAGCCATTCAGCCTCCGAATTTCATCCCCAAGCCCGTGCCGCCGACGGGTCGCCATGAGTGCAGTTCTCGACACCGGGCATTTTGCCCAGCGCCTTGTCCGCCGCACGCCCGTCCTGGCCATTGCCTCGGGCAAGGGCGGCGTGGGCAAGACTTGGTTCTCCGTGACCCTGGCCCATGCGCTGGCCCGCGCGGGGCGACGCATTCTTCTGTTCGACGGCGATCTCGGCCTGGCGAATGTCGATATCCAACTCGGCCTGGCGCCGCGACTCGACCTGGCCGCCGTGGTCGGAGGGCGTAGCGGAATGGAGGAAGCGATCACGCCGTATCCGGCGGGCGGCTTCGACATACTCGCCGGGCGCTCGGGGAGCGCGGGCCTGGTTGCCCTGCCGCCCGAAGCCGTCGACCGCCTGGCCCGCGAACTTGCGCGCACCGCCCAAGCCTATGACACCGTCGTCCTCGATCTCGGTGCGGGGGTCGAGCGCACTGCCTGGCGGCTGGCCGGCGCGTCCACTGCCTGCCTCGTCCTCTGCACGGACGAGCCGACTTCTCTGACCGACGCCTATGCTTTCATAAAGCTCTCCCTCCGGGCCAATCCGACCCGCGATCTGCGTGTGGTCGTCAATCAGGCGGCCAGCCGGGGCGACGGCGAGAGGACCTATCGGATCATCGCCAAGGCTTGCGACTCTTTCCTCAAGATCACGCCGCCGCTCGCCGGGATCGTTCGGCGAGACCGCCGGGTTCACGAATCTGTCCGTGCCCAGAGTCCGGTTCTGACCCGCCATCCGAGGACCCCCGCCGCCGAGGATGTTACGGCCATCGCGGCCGAGATCGCTCGCGAACTCGGCCGCGACGGGTCGTGAGCACTATCGGCGCCGTCGCCGTCGCGGGTGTGGCCTCCGCCCGGCGCCAACCCGCGACCCTGACGCTCGCCGCGCCCTCCCGCGCGATCGCCCGCCTGGCAATTGGCGCCCGTATCGACGGCCAGGTGTTGCCCGGCGGCGCGGCGCACGCGGTTGTCCTACAAACGCCTCAAGGCGTGCTGCCCCTGACTGGGGCTGGCGCCGGCGCCTTGCCGCCCGGCACCGGTCTCACCCTGGAGGTGCGGAGCGTCGGCGACGCGATTCGCTTTGCCGTTCTATCGGTTCAACCACGCACCGTGGGCGCCGCACCGGGCACCGCGCCACAGCCGGTTCAAGGCAATTCGCCGAGCCCACTCGACACCGTCCCGGCGACCCGTGCCGAGACGGCCCTGTCCAGCCTGATGGCCCAGCTTTCCACTGCCGGGGGCGGGCAAGCGGTTACGGGCGGGACCACGGGCGGGACCGGGGCCCTGCTCTATCTCCTGGGCCTGCGCGGCGCGAGCACCCGCGCCTGGTTGGGCGCGGAAGGCGCCGCGGCGTTGGAACGCACCGGACGCCTGGAAGGGGCCGAGCGCACCCTGGCGGGTCTGCGGGAGCAAACCGGCCGAGCCGAAGCCGATGGCTGGCGTTTCTTTCCTTTGCCCCTGATCGCCCAAGGCGAAGGCCGGATGGCCCGGCTCTGGATTCGGCCGGACCCTCCAGGCGAGCGCGGCGCGGCAACCCGGCTGCTGCTGGAACTGGATCTTCCGCTGATGGGCCTGCTGCGTTTCGAAGGATTTCTGCTCGGCTCGCGCTTCGACCTAGTCCTCGTGACCGAAAACCCGCTCCCTGAGCCCGCAGTCCGGACCCTGCCCCATATCTTCGCCGGGGCTCGCGCGAGAGTCGGGCTGGAAGGCCGGTTTTCGACGACTCTCGCTGCAAACGCCCTCGTTTCGCGAGGGCCCGGTCTCGCCGACGGAATCCTGGCCTGAACCGCGGCCGGAGGCGGTTCAACCGCTGGCGGCCCGGTGCACGCGCAAGCCGATTTCGTCGAGTCCGGCCTGCTCCGCCCGGCGGACCGCCAGGGCCTCGCGCCGCGCCTTGTCGCGAGCAGCGATTTCGTACCGCTTGAGCTCTCCGTAGGCGTCGTTCAACTGCTCCTGCATGGCGGCATGGCGCGTCTCCAAATCCGCCAGGGATTCCTTCAGCCGGCCGCGGCGGACGGCC
>JABIRQ010000379.1 GCA_018699755.1 Rhodospirillaceae bacterium
CGAACAGCATGCCGGGTACGGCGAGGATGCGTTTGGCGCCCCGGTCGATCAGCTTGTCCAGCCCCTCGCGGATAATCGGCGTCGCGAATTCGAGATAGCCGTGCTCCAGATCGTATTGCGGCAGCCTCTCGCGCAGGCGCGCCGCAACATTGGCGAATTCGCGCACCGCGCCCTCGTCGCGGCTGCCGTGGCCGCACAGCATGACTGCCGTTTCCGTCATCCCCTGATTTCCTTCCGTTTTGCCGTTCCGCGCGCGATGGCCGCCCGCTTTCGATCGATCTCTATGGGTTGCCGCTTCCGATTGACCGGGGCCGGGCCCCCGCCCATGCTCCGGCCATGTCGCTTGCCGCCTGGATCGGCGGCCCCGGGCCGCTTTTCGTCCTTGTCGTCGCCTTGGTGCTCGACGGTTTGCTGCCGCCCGTACCGGGGCCGTTCGCCTATCTGCCGCATCCGGTGCGCGCGCTCGGCCGCCTGATCGCATGTCTCGACCGCAAGCTCAACCGGTCCAGCCGGAGCGAGGTGAACCGGCTGGTGCGCGGCGCCTTGGCGGCCGTCGTCACCATTGTCCTGGCGGCCGGTCTCGGCTGGCTCGTCGCCTGGGCGGCACGCGATCTGCCCTTCGGCTGGGTCTGGGAACTGGCGCTGGTGACGAGCCTGCTGGCCCAGCGCAGCCTGTTCGATCATGCCCGCGCCGTGCTGCGCCCGCTCCAGGCCGGCGACCTGGCGGGCGCGCGGGGCGCGGTCGCCCATCTGGTGGGGCGCGATCCGGACAGCCTCGACCGCCACGGCGTGGCGCGCGCGACGGTCGAATCCCTGGCCGAGAATTTTTCCGACGGCGTGCTGGCGCCCGCCTTCTGGTATCTGGTCCTGGGCCTGCCGGGCCTCTGCGCCTACAAGGCGATCAACACCTTGGACAGCATGGTCGGCTACCGCACGCCGCGCCATGCCAGCTTCGGCATGGTGTCGGCCCGGTTGGACGATCTGGCAAACTGGATACCCGCGCGCATCGCGGCCGGGATGGTTATGTTGGCCGCCCTGTTCACACCCAGCGCCCGGGCCTTCGCGGCCCTGCGCACGGCCTTGCGCGACGCGCCGCGCCACCGTTCGCCCAATGCCGGTTGGCCCGAGGCGGCCTTCGCCGGGGCCCTCGGCCTGGCCTTGGCCGGGCCGCGTCGCTACGGCGGCAAGACTTTGGAGGATGCCTGGATGGGCGACGGCCGCGCCCGGTTGGAGCCGGCCGACCTGCGCCGCGCCCTCGCCCTGTTCGCGGCAAGCTGCCTGGTGCATCTGGGCGCCGTCGCCGGCATCGCGGCCCTCGTCGCGCGCTTGTAGCCGGTCAGCGGGCATCGGCGATCTCCCATAGCCGGTCGAGATCGGCATGGGCCTCCATATGCCCGGCCAGGGCATCGAGCGCGCCCTCGACCCGTGCGGCGTAGTCCAGGCCGCGCGGGCGGTCGCGCCGGATGCGCGCCAGGAAGGCGTGGCGGAAGCCGTCCGCGCCGAACAGGCCGTGCAGATAGCAGCCCATGACCCGGCCGCAGGCCGAGACCGCGCCATCATTCCCGCTGGGGTCGTTTCCGACGGCGCGCAGCATGGGCCGCGCCGCGTCGGATCCCTTCGTCTCGCCCATATGAATTTCATAGCCGCGCACGGCTTCGCCGGTCGAGGATTCAACCGCCCCGGTCTCGCGCAGGGTCTTCGCGCCGCCGATCACGGTCTCGACCGCCAGCAGGCCAAGCCCCTCGCTCTTTCCTGGCGCGCCCTCGATTCCCTCGGGATCGGCGATCGTCCGGCCGAGCATCTGGTAGCCGCCGCAGAGGCCGATCACCAACCCGCCGCGCCGGTAATGGGCATGGATATCGATATCCCAGCCTTCCGCGCGCAAGGCATCCAGATCGGCGCGCGTGGATTTGGAGCCGGGCAGCAGAACGATATCGGCATCGCCCGGCAGCGGGCGGCCGGCGGGGACGATGTCGAGCGCGACATCGGGTTCCATGGACAGGGGGTCGAGATCGTCGAAATTGGCGATGCGCGCCAAGCGCGGCACGGCGATGCGAATCGGCGCGTCGTCCCTCGCGCGGGGAGCCGGCGGTCGGTCGAGGGCGACGGCGTCCTCGGCGGGCAGGTCGCCGGCCTTCTCGAACCACGGGATCAGGCCCAAGCAGGGCAGGCCGGTGCGGGTGCTTATGATCGCGATGCCGCCGTCGAACAGGGATGGATCGCCCCGGAACTTGTTGACGATATAGCCCTTGGTGCGCGCCTGTTCTCCGGGCGACAGCAGGGCGTGGGTGCCGATTAGGCTGGCGATCACCCCGCCCCGGTCGATATCGGCGACCAGGACAACGGGCAGGCCTGCGGCCTCGGCGAATCCCATATTGGCGATATCGCCTTCGCGCAGGTTGACCTCGGCCGGACTGCCCGCGCCCTCGACCAGGACCAGATCGGCGTCGGCCGCGATCCGGCCGAAGCTTTCCAGCACCTTGGGCAGCAGGTCGCCTTTCATGGCGGTGTATTCGCGGGCGCCCGCGGTGGCCGCGACCCGGCCCTGCAGGACGAGCTGCGCGCCGATCTCGGATTGCGGCTTCAGCAGCACGGGATTCATGTCGGCGCGCGGCGGCACGCCGCAGGCCAGGGCCTGGACCGCCTGGGCGCGGCCGATCTCGCCGCCCTCGGCCGTGACGGCGGCGTTGTTCGACATGTTCTGGGGCTTGAACGGGCGCACGGCCATGCCGCGCCGTGCGAAGGCACGGCACAGGCCCGCGACGATCAGCGACTTGCCGACGTCGGAGCCCGTTCCTTGCAGCATCAGCGCGGGCGTGCGCCCGCCCGAGACCTTATTCGTTCGCGGTGGCAAGCGCCGCCCTCAGCGCGTCGGCGCCCGCATTCGTATAGGCCCGTTCCATCACGATGGCGCGCGCCGAGACGTTGGGCGCGTTGTAGTAGGCGTCGGCGAGATCGTCGCGCTCATAGGCCAGGGCCCCTTTCAGGGCGCCGCCGCCAAACAGGCCGCGGGTCTTGGAGAAGGCGGCGATATCGGCGCCGACATTGGTCGTGGTCGAGCCCTCGATGCCCTGGCCGACCGGCCCGGCCGCGACGCTGGCATCGACGCCCAGGGTGACGTTGTTGTTGAGCACGGCGTTGAGGCCGTTGTTGGTTAGGATCAGGAGCACCACCTCGGCGTCCTGAAAGCCCGCCTGCAGGCCGATGCTGCCGCCGCCGATGGTGTAGAAGGCTGGATAGCTCCATATCCCGTCGGCGTCGCGCGACAGCAGGACGCCGTTGCCGCCCTCCGCGCCCAGGATGAAGCCGGCTTTCAGCAGGCTGGGGATGACCAAAACGCCCTTGGCGTCCTTGGCCATCGCCCTCAGGCGGGTGAAGTCGGGATGGCCGAATAGGCGTTGAATGGTGAAGGTGGCGTCGGAAACCACCTCCTGGGCGTCGACTTTCAGATTGTCTTCGGCATGGACGGGCACGGCGAGGGGCGCCATGACGGCGATGAGGAGGATGCTGCGGATCAGGGTCTTCATCTGGTTCTCCAATGGTCGGGGCCGATGTTCGGGGTCAATGCTCGGGGGAAGTCCGATTGGCGGGTCAGAATTCGATGCCCGGCTGGGCTTTCACGCCCTCCCGGAACGGGTGCTTTATCTGGGTCATTTCCGTGACCAGGTCGGCGAGGTCGATCAACTCGGGCTTGGCGTTGCGGCCGGTGACGACGACATGCAGGTCGCGCGGCTTGTCGCGCAGGGCCGCCAGCACCTCGTCGAGCGGCAGGTAGTCGTAGCGCAGGACGATGTTGAGCTCGTCCAGGATCACCATGCGGTAGCCGGGATCGGCGATCATCTCCTTCGCCGCGTCCCAGGCCGCGCGGGCGGCGGCCAGATCGCGCTGGCGGTCCTGGGTGTCCCAGGTGAAACCCTCGCCCATCGCCTTCATCGTCACCATGTCGGGGAACTGGGCCAGGATGTCGCGCTCGCCGGTCTTCCAGGCGCCCTTGACGAACTGCACGACGCCGACGCGAAAGCCGTTGCCCAGCGCCCGCAGGGCCAGGCCGAAGGCGGCGGTCGACTTGCCCTTGCCCTTGCCCGTATGGACGATCAGCAGCCCGCGCTCCTCGGTCTTGGTGGCGAGGATTTTGTTCCGCGCGGCCTTGCGCTTGGCCATTTTTTCGGCGTGGCGGCGGTCCAGTTCCGCCTCGCTCGCACCGTCCGTGTCTTTCGCCATGCCGTCCGATCCTACCATGCCAGGGTCATGCGCCGATGGTCGCGCGGGCGATGCGGTCGAGCACCGCACCGGTGTCGTTGGCGCGCGGTTGCCACAAGCCGCGCTGAACCGCCTCCTCCAGTCGCGCGCTCATCTCGCGCAGGGCCGCCGGGTTGTGGGCCTCCAGAAAGGCGCGCACCTCATCGTCCTTTAAATATGCCTCGAATACGGCGTCAAAGTGGTGATCGCCGACGCAACGCGCGGTCGCCGCGAAGGCGAACAGGTAATCGACCGTGGCCGCCATCTCGAAGGCACCCTTGTAGCCGTGGCGCATGACCCCGGCGATCCATTTGGGATTGACGACGCGGGCGCGCACGACCCGGCCGATCTCGTCCTCCAGGGTGCGGATGCGCGGGTTTTCGGGGTGTGAATGGTCGTTGTGATAGACCGCAGGCTGGCGGCCCGAGAGATGGCGCACCGCCGCCGTCATCCCGCCCTCGAACTGGTAATAGTCGTCGCTGTCGAGCAGGTCGTGCTCCCGGTTGTCCTGGTTGTGGACCACGGCCTCGATCCTGCCCAGCCGGTCGGCGAAGAGTGCGTGCTCGGCCTTGCCTTCGGCTCCGGTTCCGTACGCGTACCCGCCCCAGGCCAGATAGGCGCGGGCCAGGTCGCCCTCGTCGCGCCAGCCGCGTTCGTCGATCAGGGCCTGCAATCCCGCGCCGTAGGCCCCGGGTTTGGAGCCGAAGACGCGGTAGGCCGCTCGGCGCTCGGCGAGGTCCGGCGCCAGGCCTTCGGCGATCAGGGCATCGCGTTCGTGCGCCACGCGGTCGGCGATAGGGTTGATCTCGGGCGCCTCGTCCAGGGCGGCGATCGCGCGCACGGCCGAATCGAACAGGTCGATCAGGCCGGGAAAGGCGTCGCGGAAAAACCCGGAAATGCGCAGGGTCACGTCGACCCGCGGCCGGTCCAGGATCGAGGGCGGCAGGATTTCGAAGCCCGTCACCCGGCGCGAGGCGGAATCCCAGGTCGGGCGCGTGCCGATCAGGGCCAGGGCCTGGGCGATGTCGTCCCCGCCCGTGCGCATGTTGCTGGTGCCCCAGGCCGAGAGCGCCATGGCGCGGGGGAAGTCGCCATGCTCCTGGGCATGGGTCTCGACCAGGCGGGTGGCGCTCTTCCAGCCCAGCAACCAGGCTGTCGGGGTGGGCACCGTGCGGGTGTCGACGGAATAGAAGTTGCGCCCCGTGGGCAGCACGTCGGGCCGGCCCCGTGTCGGCGCGCCGGACGGTCCGGGGGCGAGGAAACGGCCGTCGAGCCCCTGCAGGATGCCGGCGATCTCCGCAGCGCCCGAGGCGGCGACGGCCGGGCGAATGGTTGCGTCGAGTTGGTCCAGCACAGGAGCGGCGCGATCGAAACCGTTGGACGCGGCTTGGCCCCCGACCAGGGCCTGGGCCAAAGTTTCCAGCCGCTCCACCGTGTCGCCCGCGGTGCGCCAGGCCGTGCCGTCCGCCTGGTTTGCCAGGACGTCCGGGCGCGGCCCGGTCCAGGGCGCGGCCATCTCGCAGTCGAGCGGATCGAAAGCCAGTTCCAGATCCTCCGCAAGAGCACGAATCAGGGAGGCGTCGCCGGGCTTCTGGCCGCGTGGCACCCGCACCAGGGCGACCAGCAGATCGGTCAGCAGGCTGCCTTCGGGCGAGGCGCCGAAGATGTGCAGCCCGTCGCGGATCTGCATCTCCTTCAGCTCGCAGAGATAGTTGTCGAGCTTCTGCAACGCCGAGTTTTCGTCCTCCCCCGCAGCGATGCCGCAATCCTTATCGAGGCCGATATGCTCGCTCAATTCCAGGATCTGGCGGCCCAGCAGCTTGAGGCGGCGAGGGTCGACCCCGGCGGCTTCGTAATACTCGTCGACCAGTTGTTCCAGGTCCTTCAAGGGGCCGTAGCTTTCGGCCCGGGTCAGGGGCGGTGTCAGGTGATCGACGATGACGGCCTGGGTCCGGCGCTTAGCCTGGGTGCCCTCGCCGGGATCGTTGACGATGAAGGGATAGAGATGGGGCATCGGCCCCAGGGCGGCTTCGGGGAAACAATCCTCCGACAGGGCCAGGGCCTTGCCGGGCAGCCATTCGAGATTGCCGTGCTTGCCCAGATGAATCACGGCCTGGCAGCGGAAGCCGTCGCGCAGCCAGGCATGGAAGGCGAGATAGCCGTGGGGCGGCACCAGGTCCGGATCGTGATAGCTGGATTTGGGGTCGATGTTGTAGCCGCGCGCCGGTTGCAGCCCGATCGCGATCTTGCCGCAGCGGAAGGCGGAGATCGCGAAACGGCCGCAATCGAGTTCACCGGGCAGATAGAAGGGATCGTCCTCGGGCCGACCCCAGCGGGTGGTCACGGCGTCCCGCACCGCGCTCGGCAGGCTGGCGAAAAAGGCGCTGTAATCGGCCAGGGACAGGGTCTCGTCGATCAGGCGCGCAGCGACCCCCTGGTTGGTCGGGCCCTGGGCGAGGCGCCGAATCAAGGCGGCGCCGTCCTCCGGGATGTCGCGCAGGTCGTAGCCCACCGCTTCCAACGCGCGCAGCACGGTCACGGCCGAGGCCGGCGTGTCCAGGCCGACCCCGTTGCCCATGCGCCCGTCCCGGTTGGGATAATTGGCGACCACCATGGCGACGCGCCGCTCCTCCGCCGGCGTGCCCCGCAGCTTTGCCCAGGCGGCGGCCAGGTCCGCGGTGAAGGCGATGCGGTCCGGCACGGGGCGGTAGAAGACGATTTCCGTCTCGGTCAGGGGATCGCGGCCGCGGGTCGATTTGAACGAGACGGCGCGGGCCAGGATGCGGCCGTCGACCTCGGGCAGGGCCACGTTCATGGCGATATCGCGGGCTGAGAGGCCGCGCGTGCCCTCGCGCCAGGCCTCCTCCGTGCCTCCGGCGAAGACGATCTGCAGGACCGGGCAATCGGCGCCGTCGAACGGGGTTTCCGCCCGTCGACCCGGGGCGGAGACGGAAAAGCCCGTGCCGTTCAGGATGACGGCGGGCGGCGCCGCGTCCAGCAGTTCGGCCAGGGTCGCGGCGGCGACCGGATCCTTGAGGCTGGTGACGTAGACGGGCAGCGGGTTGAGCCCGGCCTCGCGCAGGGCTTCGATCAGAGTATCGATCACCGCCGTGTTCGCGGCCTGGACCAGGGCCCGGTAGAAGACCAGAGCCGCGACCGGCGCGCCCTCGCGCCAGGTCGTGCGCAACCCGTCGAGCCCGTCCCGCTCCGTCCCGTAGAGCCCGGCGCGCAGCAGGGGCGCGGGTTCGTCCCAGGCCGTATCCCGGCCGATCAGGGTGGCGGCGTAGGCCAAGAAGTTGCGGGCATTGGCGATGCCGCCATGGGTGCAGTGGTGCCACAGCCGGTGGCAGGCCTTGGCGGGCAGGGTCGAGAGGCCCTGCAGTTCGGCATCCGGCTGGTCGTCGCCGGGCAGGACGGCCAGGGGAATGCTCCGGCGGCGACAGGCGGCGACGATCTCGTCCACCCCGTAGGGCCAGTAGCCGCGCCCGCCCAAGATGCGCAGCACGACCAGCTTTGCCCGCTCGACCACCGATTCGACGTAGAGATCGACCGACAGGTTGTGGGTCAGGTTCATCATATTGGCGAGGCGCAGGCTGGGCACCGCGCTCTCGCCCTCGGTGTCGATCCGCGCGCGCTGGGCGGCGGCCAGACAGGCGATCTCCGTATCGGCGGCGGAGACGACGACGATCTCGCCCGGAGTCTGCTCCAGGTCCACCGCCTCCGCCGCGTCGGAAACCCCGCCGGGCTGTGCCGCCAGAAGATGCATCGGGGGCCTAGGCCTCGCCGCGCAGGGCGGCGCCGACGCCGTCCAGGTCCAGGCCCTTGAGGCCGATCACGACCAGGCGACCCCGGCGCTTCTCGCCGGATTTCCAGGGGCGGTCGAAATGGTGCTGGATGCGGTCGCCGACTCCCTGGATGACCAGGCGCATGGGCTTGCCGGGCACGGTGGCGAAACCTTTCATGCGCAGCACGTCGAAGCGCTGGGCGATATCGGCGAGGCGGACGGCGAAGATCTCGGGCTCGTCGATCTCGGGCAGGTCCATCGTTGCCGTGTCGAAATCGTCGTGGTCGTGGTCGTCGGCCGCGCCGTCGTGATGGGACGGGCGGGCATCCAAGTCGTCTTCGGCCGCGGCGTCCAGGCCCAACAGAACGGCCGTCGGCACCTCGCCATGGCTGGTATGGACGAATTTCACGGCCGGTCGCAGGGCCGCGCGCAGGTCCGCGTCGATCCGGCCCCGTGCCGCCTCGTCGACCAGATCGCATTTGTTCAGGATGACCATATCGGCGCAGTGGAGCTGGTCCTCGAAGACCTCCTCCAGCGGGTTGTCGTGGTCGAGCATGGGATCGGCCCGGCGCTGGGCCTCGACCGCCTCCGGGTCGTCGGCGAAGCGGCCTTCCGAGACGGCCGCCGCGTCGATCACCGCGATCACCCCGTCGACCGTCACCCGGCTTTTGATCTCGGGCCAGTTGAAGGCCTTGACCAGGGGCTTGGGCAGGGCCAGGCCGCTGGTTTCGATGATGATGTGTTCGGGCGGATTGGGGCGGTCGAGCAGCTTTTCGATGGTGGGGAGGAAATCCTCGGCCACGGTGCAGCAGATGCAGCCGTTGGCCAGTTCGACGATATCGTCCTCGCCGCAGCCCTCGATGCCGCAGCCCTCGATGATGTCGCGGTCCACGCCCAGATCGCCGAACTCGTTGATGATGAGGGCGAAGCGGCGGCCGTTCGCCCCTTCCAGCACCTTGCGGATCAGGCTGGTCTTGCCCGAGCCCAGGAAGCCGGTGATGACCGTGGCGGGGATCTTGACGGGCAGACTCATGACGGCTCCTTGAGGACGAGGGGCAGGCCGGCCGCGACGAAGATCACGCGCTGGGCGCGGGCGGCGATGCGTTGGTTCAGGCGCCCGGCGGCGTCGCGGAAGGCGCGGGCCAGGGCGTTGTCGGGCACGATTCCCAGGCCGACCTCGTTCGAGACGAGGACGGCGGGCGCGATGCGGTCGTCGAGGGCGGCGATCAGGGCGCCCGCTTCGGCTTCGGGGTCGCGCCCCGCGGCCATCAGATTGGCCAGCCACAAGGTCAGGCAATCGACCAGCACGGGAGCCGCGCAGGCGCTCTCTTCCGTCAGGGCGGCGGCCAGGTCGAGGGGCGCTTCCACCGTGCGCCAGCGATCGCCCCGCCGCTTGCGATGGCGGGCGATGCGGACCGCCATCTCTGTATCGCCGGCCTCGGCGGTGGCGAGATAGACGGGTAACATGCCAGCTTCGGTCGCCGCTTCGACCCCGGCTTCGATTAGGCCCTCGGCATAGCTGCTTTTGCCCGAGCGTGCGCCACCCAGGACCAGAGTGGCCGGGGGGCATAGCGTCGAGAGTTTTGGCGCTTGCGCGCTCGATTCAAACGACTTGGGCGCTTGCGCGCCCGAGGGGACGTGATCTATCACGGCCTCATCCTCCGCCCGAGGACATTTCTGCCAAGCGTGCCGGCCAGGTTTCCTGGCTCGGGCTCTACGACCGGGCGCCTTCCCGGCGCGGGCGCCTCTCGGACCTCCCGTCGCCAGTGGCTTTCGACCCTGGTCTCGCCCTTCACAGTTGCGGGGGCAGCGTCGGTCTAGCGGTTGGGGGTCGAACCCCGTCGCCGCGTCACCGGACTTCCCTGTCCCGACACGCGCCCGACGCTATCACGCGACCGGGGCACTGGCCAGCGCACGCGCCCCGTCATGGGGGGCGTGGTTGACCAGGACGATCCGCCAGACCCCGCCTCCGCCCTCTTCCGCGATATGGTCGAGGCGGGTGACGGACAGGTTGTCGATGGTGAAGGCCAGGGCGCCGCGCGGCGGCAGGTCCAGGGCGAGGCGCAGGGCCGCGCGGATCGAGCCGCCATGGGCGACGCAGACGATGTCCCGGCCGCCATGCTCGCGCGTCAGGCGGCGGACCGCCCCGGCGACCCGCTCGGTCACCTCGACGAAGGTTTCGCCTTCGGGCGGGCGCGTCTCGGCCGGGGCCAGCCAGAAGCCATGGCGGCCGCCGATCTCGGCATAGACCTCGGCGCGCGGCCGGCCCTGCCAGGTGCCGAAACTCTGCTCGGCCACGGCCCGTTCGATCAGGGCCTTGGCCGGGTCCGATCCTGGATGACCGGCCGCACGAATCGCAGCGGCCGTGTCGGCCGTGCGGCTGAGATGGCTGGTCACCCAGACCGCGCCATGGGGCAGCATGCGCGCCAAGCCCTCGAAGGCCGGGCGGTCCCCGCAATTGGCCTTCACGTCGCTGGCCCCGTAGATGCAACCGCCATCCTCAGTGACCGGGGCGTGACGCACCCACCACCAGCGCGTGACCGTCATCCGCCAATCCAGGCGGCGGCGGTCAGCAGGACCGCCATTTCGGCGATCTGCTGCGCCGCGCCCATGATGTCGCCGGTATGGCCGCCGACGGTCCGCCGCGCCGCGCCGAGGAGGAGCCAGGTCGCGGCCGCGCTGACCGCCAGGGCGATCAGGCTGCCGCCGAACCCGAGGCCGAACAGCAGCGCCGCGGCGCCGAGGCCGAGGGCGATGGCGGTGGTGCGGTCGTCGGGCTTGCCCGCGCCCGCGCCCAGCCCGTTATCGCGCGCGGCCGGCAGGATGCGCGGCACCGCGGGCAGCAGGGCGCGGCTCCACGCCCCGGCGGCGATCAGGACGCCGATGGCGGCCCCGCCCGGCGCGATTGCGGCCAGCGCCCCGGCCCGCAAGGCTACGCTCAGGATCAGGGCCAGGACGCCGAAGGCACCGGTGCGGCTGTCGCGCATGATCTCCAACCGGCGTTCGGCGGTATGGCCGCCGCCCAGTCCGTCGGCCGTGTCGGCCAGGCCGTCCTCATGCAGGGCGCCGGTCAACAGGATAGGGGTCGCCACGGCAAGCAGGCTTGCAGGCCAGGGGCCGAGGCCGAGCCAGGAGGCCAAGCCGTAGACCAGGCCGGCCGCCAGGCCGAGTGCCGCGCCGACCACGGGAAAGGCCGCCATGGCTGGGGCCAGGGGTCCATGAGCGAGGCCGGCCGGGACTGGCAGGCGGGTCAGGAAAGCGGCTGCATGAGCCAGGGCGCCGACTGGCCCGGGCTTCATATATTCGTCGTGACCATCATATTCGTCTTCGTCTCGACCGTCATGGTCGTCCGGCGATGTGGTCATCTGGTCGATCCCCGGCTTCCGAAATTGGCAAAAGAACTGGCACCGGCTTCCCGCCGGTTATAGGACAGGCGGGCGCGCCGGGCCATCGGCCGGGGCGCGAGGGTTTTTTGGGAGACGGATCATGCCGCGTTTCGTCGAACTCAGCCGGGCTCTCTCGGACGGTATGGCCGGGATCAACCCGGACTATACCGTGTCGGTGCGAACCCGCACCACGCGAGCGCGGAGCGCGAAGCGGTTCGGCGGGCAATGCGCTTTCGAGACGAGCGAGGTGTCCTTCCCGGTCCCGGTCGGCACCTATATCGATTCGCCCTTCGCCCGCGATCCTGAGGGCCGGGATATCGCTGCCCTCCCCTTGGACGAGCTGGTGCGCCCCGGCCTGCTGCTCGACCTGCGCGGCTTGGAGGAGCGCCATGCGGTGCGGCCGTCCGACCTGCCGTCCGATGCC
Organism: Rhodospirillaceae bacterium; assembly: GCA_018699755.1. GTDB lineage: Bacteria > Pseudomonadota > Alphaproteobacteria > CADEGL01 > CADEGL01 > JABIRQ01. Next base: position 11,834 of record JABIRQ010000379.1, read on the forward strand.
GATTACGAGGGCCGGGCGCTGATCTTCGATTTCGGCTGGTCGGAGAAATGGAACACGCCGGCCTACGACCTTCACCCCTTCCTGCCGCGCGAGACGGTGGAATGGCTGTTGGCACGGGGCGCGGCGATGGTCTGCGTCGATTGCCGCAGCCCGGACGATTCCGAAGACCCCGCGCGCCCGGCCCATACCCTCTGCCTGCGCGCCGGGGCCTTCATCGTCGAGAACCTGATCGGCCTGGATGCGCTTCACGGCCGGCGGTTCCGCTTCTTCGCCATCCCGGCGCGGGTCGAGGGGGCGACCAGTTTCCCCGTCCGCGCCTTCGCTGAAATCGAGGACTAGGTCATGGCCGAGGATCTTGCGCCGCCGTCGCTCGAGGAAATCCGCGCCTTGCTGCCGGCGATGCCGGACGCGGACGGCGAGGCCGTCGCCGCGGCGGCGGACCGGGAAAGCCAGTTGACGAAGCCCGCCGGGTCGCTCGGCCGGCTGGAAGAGATTTCGGCCTGGCTGGCTGCGTGGCAGGGCCGCCATCCGCCGGCCGTCGATCATGCCCGGGTCTGCGTCTTCGCCGGCAATCATGGGGTCGCCGCGCGCGGCGTCTCGGCCTTTCCGGCCGAGGTGACGGCCCAGATGGTCGGGAATTTCGTCACCGGCGGCGCGGCGGTGAACCAGCTTTGCCAGGCGGCGGATGCCGATCTGCGCGTCTACGAAATGGATCTGGATCATCCGACGGCCGATTTCACCGCGGGCCCGGCCATGACGGGCGAGGCCTGCGCTCGCGCCATGGCCTACGGCATGATGGCGGTCGAGCCGGGGATCGACCTGCTGTGCCTGGGCGAGATGGGGATCGGCAACACGACCTCCGCCTCGGCCCTGTGCAACGCCCTGTTCGGCGGCGAAGCCGCGGACTGGACCGGTCCGGGCACGGGGGTCGCGGGCGATGCCCTGGCGCGCAAGACGGCGGTGGTGGCCGAAGGGGTCGCGGTTCATGCCGAGGCGCGCGAGGACCCTCTCGAAATTCTGTGCCGGCTGGGCGGCAACGAGCTGGCGGCCATCGCGGGCGCGGTCCTGGCGGCGCGCATGGGCCGGGTGCCCGTGCTGCTCGACGGCTTCGCTTCCACGACGGCGGCGGCCGTGTTGCACGCCGCGGCGCCCGGCGCCCTGGACCATTGCCTGGTCGCCCATTGCTCGGCCGAGCCGGGCCATCGCCGCCTGCTCGAGCGGCTGGACAAGAAACCCTTGCTCGATCTCGGCATGCGCCTGGGCGAAGCGTCGGGCGCCGCCATCGCCATCGGGCTGGTGCGCGCCGCGGCCGCC
>JABIRQ010000173.1 GCA_018699755.1 Rhodospirillaceae bacterium
ACCATCTGCGGCGTGTAGGCCCGGCCGCCGCGGCTGATCGCCTGGGCATAGGCGCGCTGCCGGTCGGTCCAGGCCTTCTGGGAGAAGACGTCCTTCCACTGGCCCGCGCCGCCGTAGACGATCTGGTCCCAGGAATCGACATGGAATTCGAGCGCCACGACCTCCTTCATCTGGGCGAGCTGGTTGAGGAAGGCTTCGGCCGGCGGGCAGGAATAGCAGGACTGGGACGTGAACAGTTCGACCGCGACCGGCCGCTCCCCCGCCAGGGCCGGGGCCGAGAGAGGAAGGAGGAGTGTCGCGGCGAGCGCGATCCGTTTTGCAATACGCCTCATGCCGAGAGAAGATAAGGGTCCGGGCGTGTCCCCGCCATTCACGATCCGGTGACGGATTTTGCGGCGAACGAAAGAGGCCGGGATGGAACTGAGCGCGGCGCAAGTCCGGCATTACGAGGAGGAGGGCTACCTCTTCCTGCCCGATCTGTTCGCGCCCGCCGAGGTCGCGCGGCTGCGCGCCGAATTGCCCGCGATCTTCGCCCAGCGGCGCGAGGAGAACGTGCGCGAGAAGACCGGCGACGCGGTGCGCAGCGCCTTCGCCGTGCAGACCTACAACCCGGTCTTCGCCGGACTGGCGCACCATCCCCGCCTGATCGATCCGGCCATGCAGCTCACCGGCGGCCCGGTCTATATCCACCAGTTCAAGGTCAACGCCAAGGCCGCCTTCGACGGCGACATCTGGCAATGGCACCAGGATTACGGCACCTGGGCGCGCGACGACCTGATGCCCGAACCCCGCGCCCTGAACCTCGCCGTCTTCCTCGACGACGTGACCGAGTTCAACGGCGCCCTGATGTTCATCCCTCGCTCCCACAAGAAGGGCGTGATCGAGGCGGGCCACGACACGATCACCACCAGCTATCCGCTCTGGACCATCGATGACGACACCATCCGCAAGCTGGTCGCGGCGGGCGGCCTCGTCGCCCCCAAGGGCCCGGCGGGCAGCGGCTTGCTGTTCCACTGCAACCTGGTCCACGGCTCGCCCGGAAACCTGTCGCCCTTCGACCGCACCATCGTCTATATCAGCGCCTGCCACGTGGAGAACCACATCCGCCGCTTCAAGCGCGCCGAGTGGATAGCCCATCGCGACTTCACGCCCATCGAGCCCTTGCCCGACGACTGCCTGCTGCGCGAAGCGCCGCCGGCTCGGCCGTAGGGCGGACCCATGGCCGATCTCGTGTCCTTATTCGTCGAATGGCTTCCCGCCATGGTCGGCGTGATTCTCCTGTTCGTGCTTCTCGAATACATGGAGAGGGCGATCTCGCCGCGAGCCAAGAAGGCCATCATCGGCGTCGTCCTGCTGGCCGCGTTCGCGGGGCTTCTCTATTGGGGATTTCTGACGGAATAGGGGCGAAGCCATGGCCGAACACGACGCGATCCTCCAGCCCTTCACCCTGAAGGGCGTGACCTTCCGCAACCGGGTGATGAGCACGGCCCACGCCCCGGCCTATGGCGACGGCGGCATGCCGGGCGAGCGCTATCAGGCCTATCACGCCGAGAAGGCCAAGGGCGGCATCGGCCTGACCATCTTCGGCGGCACAACGACCTTCACCGCCGATGCCCCGGCCATCGAATACAACCAGCTCTACGCCGGCACCGACGCGATCATTCCCTACTTCCAATCCTTCGCCGAGCGCCTCCACGGCCACGGCGCAAAATTGATGTGCCAGCTCACCCATATCGGCCGGAAGCTGCCCTGGTATCTCGACCCCTGGCTCGCGCCCATCGCGCCCAGCCGGGTGCGCGAACCCTTCCACCGTTCCTACCCCAAGCCGATGGAGCGCTTCGATTTCGAGCGCGTGGTGCGGACCTACGGCGAGGCGGCGCGCCGCTGCAAGGAAGGCGGGCTCGACGGCTGTCAGGTCCAGGGCGCGTTCCAGAACCTGGTGGACAGCTTCTGGTCGCCGTCCGCCAACAAGCGCACCGATGCATATGGCGGGAGCCTGGAGAACCGCACCCGTTTCGGCCTCGAAATCCTGGAAGAGATCCGCAGGCAGGTCGGCCCGGACTTCATCGTCGGCCTGCGCATGTCGGGCGACGAACTGCTCGACGGCGGCCTGACCCACGAGGACTGCCTGGAGATCGGCCGGACCTACGCCGACAGCGGCATGGTCGACTTCATCGATGTGATCGGCGGGGCGATGTGGGACAGCCAGGGCTTCCACCACTCCATGGCGACCATGGCCCTGCCGAGCGCCCTCTATCTCGGCTTGGCCAGCGACTTCAAGGCGGAGCTGGGCATCCCCATCTTCCACGGCATCCGCATCACCGACTTGGCGACGGCCAACCGCGCGGTGGCCGAGGGCCATGTCGACATGGTCTCGATGACCCGGGGGCATATCGCCGACCCCCATATCGTCCGCAAGCTGACCGAGGGTCGGCCCGAGGATATTCGGGAATGCGTCGGCGCGACCTGGTGCATCGACCGGCTGTTCC
>JABIRQ010000252.1 GCA_018699755.1 Rhodospirillaceae bacterium
CTTCGTCGTCCTCGGCCCGCTCGGTGAGCCAGCGCCGAAAGCCGGGGATCGGCGACAGGGTGGCGAAGGTTTTGAGATTCTTGAGCTCGTCGCTCAGGGCATCGGCCACGCGTTTGATGAGGAAGCCGCCGAAGCTGATCCCCGCCAGGCCGGCCTGGGCGTTGGAAATCGAATAGAAAATCGCCGTGTCGGCCGCGCGCGGATCGATCTGCGGACCGTCCAGGTCCAGCAACTCCTGGACGCTGTCCGCCATGCCGTCGACCAGGGCGACCTCGACGAAGATCAGCGGCTCCTCGGGCATATGGGGATGGAAGAAGGCATAGAGACGCCGGTCGCTTTCCAACCGGTTCTTGAGGTCCTGCCAGCTCTCGATCACGTGAACGGCTTCATAGGTGGCGAGCTTTTCGAGCAGCGAGGCCGGAGAATCCCAGGTGATGCGGCGCAGTTCGAGAAAACCGATATCGAACCAGTAAGCCAGCAGTTCCTTGAGATCGCCCTCCAGGGGCGCGAAAGCGGAATCCTTGCGCCGCAGACGCAGCAATTCGGCGCGCATATCGACCAGGAACTTCACGCCTTCCGGCAGGCCGTTGAACTGGGTAAGAAGTGCGATTCTCGGCGCCTGAAGCGCCCGGCGCAGCGCGGCCTCCTCCCGCCGCCGGCCGTCCAGATCCGGCGCGTCCCCCAAGCGTGTTACGGCCGCGTCGACCGCGTCGCGGTCAACCCCGAAATCCGTTGCCAGGACGCGAAGAAACCGCTCCCGCCCCGTCTCGTTGAGGCGCAGGTAGGTGCCGCCAATCTCGGCCGCCAGGGCACGCGCAGAGACCTCGCCGCCGACGGCGTCGATGCAGGCCTGGATACGCTCTTTCAAACGGGCGGAATCGTCGTCCGACAAATCGGGTCGGGGGGCGCCGGTGACGGCGTGGCGCGCCGATTCGGCGACCTCCTCCCAGGCCGCGCGGAGCTGGTCGAGGGTCCGGTCGAAAAAGCTGCCGGCCGGTCCGTCTCCGTTCTTGCGCTCCTGTCTGGCTGGTTCCTGGGTCATGTCCTTTCCATTCCGCTCCGTCGTGCCTGGATAGACGATCATCCCATACAAAGATGGTGACAACTTGACGGCTTTCCCATGCCGCACCGGCTTTTCAAGCCTGGATCGCCGATTCCCAGATCGGCCCGTCGGGCTATTGAAATAGGCGGCAGACCCTTCGAGACGGCCCCTTGTCCTGACAAGCGCGCGCAAGCGCGGGGGCCTCCTCAGGGTGAGGCTGAAGTATGGTGTTTCCTCATCCTGAGGAGCTCGTTCCAACGAGCGTCTCGAAGGCTGATTGGCACAGTTTTTCCAACAACTGCTAGGGCAGATGGAGATACCCGTCGATCAGCCTGGTTGCCACCCCGCCGACTTGAAGCCGGGCGATGTCGCCGCCGTCCATCGTCGCCAGCGACCGAATCGTGCTGGCCCGGCCGATTTCGAGCCCCTGCTCCGCCTGCACGACGATTTGGCCACCGCCGTCCGGCTGCACGACGCCATGACGAATGAGATAGCTCGTCAAGGCGCTGTTGGTCGTGCCCGCGGCGGCGGATTCGGCGACCCCGACGGCGGGGCAGAAGTCGCGCACATGGATCGTGCTGCCCGGCCGCTCGACCTCCGTGCAGAAGGTCGCGACGGTCTCGATACCGTTCTCGACGCAGAACCGGGTGAGCCCGCCGAAATCGGGGGCGATGCGCCCCATCGCCGCCAGCCCGGAGACCGGCAGCACGAGATGGATGAAATCGCCGCATGCGGTTTCCGGACACAGGTCGGCATGCAGATCGTTCCGACCGATTCCCAACAGGCCCACGAGCGAATCGAGATCCAGATCGTCATGGCGAAACTTCGGCGGCTTGATATCGAGCATGACCTCGGGCCGGCCGTCGCCACGGCGCTCGACCCGCACCGTCGCCGTCGTTTTGGGCAGGCGCAGCGCCGCCTCGAACGCATCGCGCCCGCGCCAGTCGAGCACACCCAGTTCGACCATTCGGGTTACGAGGCAAAGCGTGCCATGCCCGCACATCGGCAGTTCCGTGACGAAAGACATGAATCGGGCTTCGACCCAATCGTCTCCGCCCGTCTTCCCGCTCGCGGTCACGAAGCCGGTCGCCGGCGCGCCGATCTCCTTGGCGATGCGTTGCATGGCTCCCGCGTCCAGCCCGGCGGCATCCGTGACCACGGCCGCCTGACTGCCGCCGAACGCGACATCGGTGAAGGCGTCGTAGAACGCGAACGGCACCGTCGTCATCGCACCATCTCCCTCTGTCCGGAAGCGCCCGAGTCAGCCCCGCGCCGCGAGATCGCGCAAGACGGAAGGCAGCAAGTCGGGCAAGTCCTCGGCGATCAGGCCGGGGCCGAAGGCCCGGGCCGCCGCGCCATGGAGCCAGGCACCGGCCGCCGCCGCCTCGAACGCCGGCATGCCCTGAGCCAGCAACCCGAGGATCAGCCCGGCCAGCACGTCGCCCGCCCCAGCCGTCGCCAGGGTCGGCGGCGCGTTCGTATTGACGACCGCGCGCCCGTCCGGCGCGGCAACGACCGTGTCCGGGCCTTTCAGCAGGACCACGGCCCCCGCTTTGGCCGCCGCCGCCCGCGCGCGCGCCAGCTTGCCGCCCTCTTGCACGAAGACGCGGCCGAACTCGCCTTCATGCGGGGTCAGGACGCAGGGGCCCGCGATGGCGCCGAACAGGTCTTCCGGCGCGTCGCGGAACACGGTCAGGGCGTCGGCATCCAAGACGCAGGCCCGGCCGCTGCCCGCCGCCGCCAAGGCGATCTCTCGGGTCTCGGCCGTCACGCCCGCGCCGGGGCCGACCAGCAGCGCGTTCTTGCGCGCGTCTTTCAGCAGGGCGGCGAAATCCGCCGGGGCGGCGATCCTGGCGGTCAGAATGCCGGCCGCCTCCGCCGCATAGACCGGCCAGGCATCGGGCGGGCAGGCGATGGTGACGAGGCCCGCGCCCGCGCGCATGGCCGCCCGCGCCGCAAGGCGGGCGGCCCCCGTCATCTCGGTCCCGCCCAGCACCAGGCCGTGGCCGCGCACGTATTTGTGGCTCTCCGCGGCGGGCCAGGGAAAGTCGCCGAGCCAGAGGTCCGGCTCGTTGCGCCACTGGCGCGGCCCGATCCCGTCCAGCACCGCTTCGGGAATGCCGATATCGGCGGTCACGACCTCGCCGCACAGGCCCCGGCCCGGATAGAGCAGATGCGCCGGCTTGGGCCGGAAGAAGGTGACGGTCAGGAAGGCCCACGCCGCGGCGCCGCGCACCAGGCCCGTGTCGCCGTCCACCCCGCTCGGCACGTCCACCGCCACGCAGTCGATCCCGCGCATGGCGATCCCCTCGATCGCGGCGCGGGCGACCCCGTCCAGATCGCGGGTCAGCCCGGCGCCGAACAGAGCGTCGACCACCAGTCCCGCGCCACCCAAATCGGCTTGGTCGAGAGCAATGGTCCGGCCTTGCCAGCGCACGGCATGGACCGCCGCGTCGCCCTTCAGCTTTTCCGGCGGCACCAGCGCCGCGACCTCGACCGGCCAGCCCCGTTCGGCCAGCAGCCGCGCGATCACATAGCCGTCGCCCCCATTGTTCCCCGGGCCGCACAACACCAGGGTCGGGCGCGGCGTCCTGCGCGCCCGGATCGCCTCGGCGCAGGCCCGCCCGGCATTCGCCATCAGGGTCTCCCCCGGAATCCCACTCTCGGCCGCGGCGGCATCCGCGCGATACATTTCGGCATTGGTCAGGACGGCCAAATGCGCGGCGGCTCGCTCGTCTCTTCTGTCACTCATCATGGCCCCCAGGGCATTTCCTCGCCGGATACTAGCGCGCGCGCCCGCTTCGCCCCACAACGCTTGACCCGGCTTCGCCCTGCCCCCCATTCTCCCCCTTCATCGCTCCACCCCAGCGGGAGGCACCGCCATGTCCGTGACCCAACTTCATCCCAAGGCCGACGGCCCCGATTTCAGCGCCGGCTGCGCATTCATGGACGGCGAGTTCGTGCCCCTCGCCGACGCCAAGATCTCAATCCTGGACTGGGGCATGGTGCGCTCGGACTGCACCTATGACGTGGCCCATGTCTGGAAGGGCCGCTTCTTCCGCCTGGAAAAGCATCTCGACCGCTTCGAAAGCGGCATCGCGCGCCTGCGCATGGAACTGCCCTTCGGGCGGGAAGAGTTGGAGGCCGTCCTGCACACATGCGTCGCCAAGGCGGGGCTGGAAGACGCCTATGTCTCCATGACCCTGACCCGGGGACGGCCCCTGAAAGGCATCCGCGACCCCCGGCTCTGCACCAACAATTTCTATGCCTTCGCCGTGCCCTTCGTCTGGCTCGCCACGCCCGAGCAACAAGAGGACGGCGTCCATCTGCATGTCAGCTCGATCCCGCGCATCGACAAGGCCTCGGTCGATCCCAAGGTCAAGAACTACCACTGGATCGATATGGAGATGAGCCTGTTCGAGGCCTATGAGGCGGGCGCCAATTTCGTCGTCCTTAATGATCTGGAAGGCAACCTGACCGAGGGGCCGGGCTACAATCTCTTCACCTATCGGGACGGCACCTGGACGACGCCGGGCGAAGGCGTGCTCGAGGGCATCACCCGGGGCGCGGTCCTCGATCTCTGCTCCGAACTGAATGTCGGCGCGAACGAGGCCGTGATGACCGTGGACGATCTTCATGCCGCCGAGGAAATCCTGGTGACCTCAACCGCCGGCGGCGTCATGCCGGTAACCCAGCTCGACGGCAAGCCTGTCGGCAACGGCAAGCCCGGCTCGGCGACGACCCGGATGCGTCAGCTCTATTGGGCCAAACATGCCGCCGAAGACTGGTCCAAGCCCGTCCGCTACGACCTGGCGGAGAGCTGAAACAGGACCGCTAGAGCGCGTCCTCCCGGGCGTCCTCGACCCGGTCGATCAGCCGGCGCACCTCTCCGCGCACCATGCTTTCCGCGATGCGCGGCAGATTCGCCTCGACCCATTCCCGCAGGACCGGCGCCAGGCGCTCGCGCAAGCGGTATTCCACAGTCAGATAGCGGGCCGCCTCGGCAAAGGGGTCGGCCGGCGGCGCAGGCCGGGGCCGCGCGGACGGATGCGGCGCCTCATCCCCGACTTCGCCGGATTCGGATGCCTGCGGCACCCGCCCGGCAGCCGTCGCTTCGTCTTCCGTGCGTTCGGCGCGCCGCAACGCGAAGGCCAGGGCGCCCGTCATGTCGGCGCGGGCGGGCGAGTTGGCCTTCACTTCGGAAGGCAGGGGCGGTTCGGGCAGGGCGGCGCGGCGGCCGGCCGGCAACCCCGCCGCGCGGCGCTCGCTGCGCCGCCGGCGGGCGTCCCGAACGCCGATGATCGAGAAGGCCAGAACGGCGGCGAGGACAATGGGCCCGCCGAACAGGGTGTATTTGTCGACCGCCTCGCCGATGAACAGCTCTACCCAGATCGGCCCGAGCATGACCTCCATCAGGGACAGCAAGGCGACCTCGGCGGCCGGGATGTATCGCGCGCCGAAGGTCAGCAAGGCGAAGCCAAGCATGGCCTGCAGACCCATCGCCAGGCAGAGGATCAGATCGAACCGGTTGACGGCGATATCCCCGTATATCGGCGCGAGCGCGATCGAGGCGGAAATCACCCCGGCCAGGATCAGCGCCGGCGACATGTCGGCGCCGGTGCGAAAGCGCAGCGCGACGGCATAGGACCCGAGGCCGAGGGCCGCGACCAGGGCCATCACGTTGCCGGTCAGAAGATCGTTGTTCAGCCCGGCCTCGACCTCCTTGGAGAAGGCGCCGTAGAGCATCACCCCGACCCCGATCAGGGCGACCCCGGCGGCGATCCAGGTGATCGCCTTGACCTTCTCGCGCAGGACGATCAGGCCGACGATCGCCGCGAACAGAGGCGAGGTGCTGACCACGAACAAGGCGTTCGCGACGGGAATCTTCTGAATCGCAAGGGTGTAGAACGGGATCGCCAAGCCCAGGATCACACTGGCGACCAACCCCGCCCGGCCGATGCCACGGAAGGCCGAGATCATCTGGCCGCGCCGCTTGATCAAAACGAAGATCAGGGCGCCGATGGCGAAGCCCGCGGACCTGTACAACAGGACCTGCAGATGATCCGCGTCCTCGACCAAGCGGAACATCACCCCGCCAAAACTCAGGCTCACGCCGCCCAGGAAGGCGAGCACGACACCCCTCACGTAATGCGGTTGTTCCTCCAGTGCCCCCTCCCCCTCGCGTCCGACCGGCCTTCCCCGGATGCCGGGCGCGCCATCCTAGTGGCGGGCCGAACACCCGAACAGCGCCGATCGGGCCTCAAACCGCTGCGAATTCGCGCGGCGCGTCGGTCAGTATCTCATTGCCGTCCTCGGTCACCAGCACGGTCTCGCTGAAGCCCATGGACCCGAACTCGGGCACCACCATATTGGGCACCAGATGGAAGGCCATGCCCGGCTCCAGCGGCCGTTCGTTGCCCTCGGCGATGTCCATCACCAAGCCCTCGCCCCAACCCGGCGGAAAGGCGATGCCCATGGAATAGCCGAAGCGGTGATGGAAATACCCGCCGAAGCCCGCGCGCTCGACCACCCCGCGGCCGGCGCGGTCGACATCCTGGGAAATCGCACCCGGCTTGATCGCATCGATCGCCGCCTGCAGCGCGCCGAGCGAGGCCTCGGCCAGCCGCTTCGCCTGGTCGGAGGGCGGGCCGACCGAGACCATGCGCATGACCGAGCCGCTGTAGCGCTTGAAACAGCCGCCGACCTCGAAATACACGCAATGCCCCGTCTCGACCTCATGGCGCTCGGCCGTCATATGGGCCAGGGCGCCGTGTGGGCCAGTCACGACATAGGGTTGGCCCGAGGGAAACTCGCAGCCCTCGTCGAACATCGCCTTGTAGACCGTGCCCGCGATGGCGTTCTCCGTCACGCCGGGCGCGACCTCCGCGATGCCGGTCCGCACACCGAGAGACGCCAGCCGCGCTGCCTCGCGGATACAGGCGATCTCGGCGGGCGACTTGATGCGCCGCGCGTCCTCCAGGATCGCGCCGGCCGGGATGCTCCCGGCATTCGGAAAGCCCGCGCGCATGGCGTCGAGAATCTGCGGCGGCGTCCAGAAGCCGCGCTCTTCGTAGCCGATACCCTTCGCGCCCTCGGCGCCGACTTCGCGCGCGGCGCGGACCGTCACCTCGACCGGATCGTCGGTCATCGAGACCCAGAGCCCGCGCGGAGTTTGGGCCAGGCCGCGCACGTTAGAATGCTCAAGCTTGCTGGTGACGAAAATCCCGTCGCCCTCCAACGGCAGCAGGAAGAGCTGATAGACGTAGTAGCCCGTCGTCCGGTAGCCGGTCAGGTAATAGATATTCTCCGGCGAGGCGACGAGCAGCAGGTCAACCCCGCGCGCGGCCATGCCGGCCCGCACCTTGGCGACGCGCGCCGCGAACTCGCTCGCTTCGAAGGGTGGGTCGATCGGCAGCGGCCGCCGCCAGGC
>JABIRQ010000207.1 GCA_018699755.1 Rhodospirillaceae bacterium
ACCTGGCGCGGGCCTACGACACCGTCACGCCGCTCCTGCCGCCCGGCTGGTCCGCCGCGGATCTCGACGAACATCATCAGCAGGTGAAGATCCTCGGCTAAACGTTCTGCCGCCATGCCGCGCCGATTTGCCATCGCTGCCCGCTGAGCGACCTGTGCCCGAGCGGACCCGCCAGGCCGCGGGATCGGTCCGGGCGCCGGCCCGTTGCGCTTGACTCCGGGCTCCTTCGGCGAATAGAACAAAGCATGAATATAGAATCGGCTCAGGCATCCCCGAAGGAGGCCTCGATTCGGCCGGCGGCGCTGCGCGAGGTTTTCGCGGACAGTCGGGACGGGTCGGCAACCGGGTTCGTAGTGGCGTCTCTGGCGGATGCGACGGCATCCGGGCGCCCGCTGCTTTGGGTGCAGGATCGCCAAGCGAGCCGCCAGGCGGGCATTCCGTCGGCGAACGGCTTGGCGGGCTGGGGGGTGAGGACGGCGATCATCCGGGTGCAGGCGCGCAATGCCGCCGATCTGTTGTGGACGATGGAAGAGGGATTGCGATGTGCCGGTTTGGCGGCGGTAGTGGGGGAAGTCTGGGGGGCGCCCGCCGCGCTCGACTTCACCGCGACCAAGCGGCTCGTCCTGCGCGCGGAAGAGAGCGGGGTCCCCGCCTATCTGCTGCGGATCTCCGACGTCCCGACGTTGAGCGCCGCGCACGAACGCTGGCACGCGCGTGCATTGCCTTCCGCGATGCCCCGCCACGATCGCAAAGCGCCCGGCCCGCCGCGCTGGGCTCTCGATCTGTTCCGCGCGCGCTGGCGGCGTCCCGGCCGGTGGGAGGGGCAGTATGACCGGGCGGCGCATCGCCTCGATCTGGCTGCGCCATTTTCCGATGGCGCGGTGGCGGCGGGACAGGACGATGTCCAAATCCGCGCCATGCGCTGATACGCCGCTGGTTCTGGCGCGGCCCGGCCGCCACGGCTCGGTCGTCCATGCGTGCAACCGCGTGGCCCGGCGGGTGGGGGTTCGCATGGGTGCGCGGGTTGTCGACATGCGGGCTCTGTGCCCGGAGCTTTCGGTCGAGGAAGCCGATCTTGAGGGCGACCGCCGGGCGCTGGCCCGCTTGGCGTTGTGGTGCCAGCGCTGGTGCCCCTGGAGCGCGCCGGACGGGGACGACGGCCTCATCCTCGATGTCACCGGTTCCACGCATCTATGGGGCGGAGAGCCGGCGACCCTGGCGCAGATCGAGACGGCGCTTGCCGGGCTTGGCCTGCGCGCCCGGCTCGCCATCGCTCCCACCCAGGGCGCCGCCTGGGCGCTGGCGCGCCATGGCGCCGAACCCAGGGCGATTTGCACGCAGGGAGAGATCGCCGACTGGCTGGCGCCGCTGCCGGTGGCGGCTCTGCGCCTGGACGCCGCGACCGTGCTGCTGCTGCACCGCCTGGGGTTGAAGACCGTCGGCGCGCTGGCCGCCATTCCGCGGAGCTCCTTGGCGCGGCGCTTCGCCAGGGACCGCAAGGCGCTTGAGACGCCGCTTCGGCGTCTCGACCAGGCCCTGGGCCGGTTGCCTGAGCCGATCGTCAGTTTGGCGCCAGCCAAGCGTTTTCGCGTCCCCCTTCGGCTCGCCGAACCGGTGATGGATCCGCAGCCCTATCTGCCCGGCCTGGTCGAAGATTTGTGCCGAATACTGGCGGCCCAGGCCCGAGGGGCGCGGCGCTTGCGCCTTGTGGTGTTCCGTGTCGATGGCGAGGTGTATACGGTCGAGGCGGCGACGGCGCGCCCGACGCGCGATGCCACCCATCTGTTGCGGCTGTTCGACGGCTGCGTCTCCACTTTCGATCCCGGTTTCGGCTTCGATGCCCTGGCGTTGGACGCAATGGTCGTCGAGCCGCTTGCCGCCACGCAGGTCGGGCTCGACGGAAAGCAGGCGACCGATGTCGATCTTGCCCGGCTGATCGACCGGCTGACGACACGGCTGGGCGCGGCGGCGGTGACCTGCCCGCGGCTTGAGGAAAGCCATGTCCCGGAACGCGCGGAACACTGGGCGCCGGCGCTCGCAGGCGGCATGGCGGCAAGCACTGGCGTGCCCGCCGTCGAACGTCCGCTGCGGCTCTTGGCATGGCCGGAGGAAGTGCGGGTCCTCTATGCGGTGCCCGAGGGCCCGCCGATCCAATTCGTCTGGCGGCGGGGGCTGCATCGCGTGACCCGCCATGCAGGGCCGGAGCGGATCGCGCCGGAATGGTGGCGGGAGCGGGGCGCCGCGCGGCTGCGCGATTATTACCGCATCGAGGATAGCGACGGCCGGCGCTATTGGCTGTTTCGCGAAGGTGTGGCGGGTGACGGTCGGGGCGGCGCGCCGCGCTGGTTCATGCACGGCCTGTTCGCCTGAGGGCTCCGCCTATGCCCGATATTCCGCAGCGCCCCGGTCGCCGCAAGCTCGATCGAGAGGAGGGTTTCGCCGCCAACCCGCCCAGCCCCTTTGTCGAACTGGGGGTGACGTCCTGCTTCTCCTTCCTGCACGGCGCGTCGGACGCGGCCGATCTCGTGGGCACGGCCTGGCGGCTCGGCTATGACGCCTTGGGGATTGCCGATCGCAACACGCTCGCCGGCATCGTCCGTCTGCACACGGAAGCCAGGACCGCGAGGCTGCGGCCGGTCATCGGCTGCCGCATCCTGCTGGCGGACGGCCAGGCCTTCCTCGCCTATCCCACCGACCGGGCGGCCTATGGCCGGCTTTGCGCCCTGCTGTCCAAGGGCAAGATGCAGACGCTCGCCGGCGATTGGCAGGACAAGGGGCAATGCGATCTCGACCTCGGCGATCTCGCCTCGCATCAGAAGGGACTCGTTCTGATCGCGCTGCCGGGGCCGGATCTGGACGGATTCGCCGCACGCCTGCCCGCGCTCGTCGAGGCGCTGCCCACGATCGGCCATCTGGCGGCATGCCATCTTTATCGCGGCGACGATCACGCGCGGATCGAACGGCTTGCTCGGATCGCCCGTACCCATGGCCGGGCGATCGTCGCCACCAACGATGTCCATTATCATGCGCCCGAGCGCCGCCCGCTTCAGGATGTGATGACCTGCATCCGCGAGAAGACGGTGATTCACCGGGCGGGCTTTCGTCTTCACGCCAACGCCGAGCGATATCTGAAAAGCCCGCAGGAGATGCAACGCCTGTTCGCCTGCTGGCCCGAGGCGATCGCGGCGGCCCGCGAGATCGCCGATGCCTGCCGCTTCTCGCTCGACGAACTGCGCTACGAATACCCGGAGGAGACCGTTCCGGGCGGCAAAAGCGCCGATGCCCATCTGGCCGAACTGACCTGGGCGGGAGCGGACGAGCGCTATCCGGAAGGGGTGCCGGAGCAAGTCCGTGCGACGATCGGGAAGGAGCTGGCGCTGATCGCCAAGCTGCATATCGCGCGCTATTTCCTGACCATCCGCGACATTGTCGACTATGCCCGCTCGCAGGGCATTCTCTGCCAGGGTCGCGGCTCGGCTGCGAACAGCGCGGTCTGCTTCTGCCTCAAGATCACCTCGGTCGACCCGTCGCAGCACAATCTTCTCTTCGAACGCTTCATCTCGGAAGAGCGGAAAGAGCCCCCCGATATCGACGTCGATTTCGAGCATGAACGGCGCGAGGAAGTGATCCAGCATATCTACGCCAAATACGGCCGGACCCGCGCCGGGCTGTGCGCCACGGTCATCCATTACCGTCCGCGCATGGCGATTCGGGAGGTCGGCAAGGTGATGGGTCTGTCGCCGGACGTGACCGCGGCACTGGCTAAGACCGTTTGGGGCTCCTGGGGGTCCGCGGTTGATGCCGACAAGGTGACCGAAGCCGGACTCGACCTGCACGACCCCTATCTCAAGCGCACCATCGCGCTGGCCGACCAGTTGATCGGCATGCCGCGCCACCTGTCCCAGCATGTCGGCGGCTTCATCCTGACCCAGCAGCCGCTGGTCGAAACCGTGCCGGTGGGCAATGGGGCCATGGCGGAGCGCAGCTTCATCGAATGGGACAAGGACGATATCGATGCGCTGGGGATCCTCAAGGTCGACGTGCTGGCGCTCGGCATGCTGACCTGCATCCGCAAATGCTTCGCGCTGATCGCGGCGCATTACGGAAAGCCCTATACGCTCGCCTCCATCCCGCAAGAGGATGCGGCGGTCTACGACATGTTGTGCCGGGGTGATTCCGTCGGCGTCTTCCAGGTCGAAAGCCGCGCCCAGATGAGCATGCTGCCGCGGCTCAAGCCCCGCACCTTCTACGATCTCGTCATCGAGGTGGCGATCGTGCGGCCCGGCCCGATCCAGGGGGACATGGTTCACCCCTATCTCCGACGGCGCCAGGGCAAGGAGGTGGCCGAGTATCCGTCGCCCGGCGTCGAGTTCGGTCCGCCCGACGAGCTCGAGCGGATTCTGAAACGAACCCTCGGCGTTCCGATTTTCCAGGAACAGGCGATGAAGATCGCGATGGTCGCGGCGCGATTCTCGCCGGCCGAGGCGAACCAGTTGCGCAAGGCGATGGCGACCTTCCGCGCGCGCGGCCTAGTGTCGGCGCATAGGGAAAAGATGGTCGGGCGCATGATCGCGCGCGGCTATGACGCCGAGTTTGCCGCACGTTGCTTCAGCCAGATCGAAGGTTTCGGCGAGTATGGCTTTCCCGAGAGTCATGCAGCGAGCTTCGCCCATCTCGTCTATGTCTCGAGCTGGATCAAATGTCATTACCCGGCGGTCTTCGCCTGCGCATTGCTCAATTCCCAACCCATGGGCTTCTATGCGCCCGCGCAGATCGTGCGGGATGCGCGCGACCATGGCGTGACCGTGCTCGCGGCCGATATCAATTACAGCGATTGGGACAATTGCCTCGAGCCGCTGGCGGAGGGCTATGCCCTCCGGCTGGGTCTGCGCCAGATCAACGGGTTGGCGAAGGCGGATGCGGGGCGGCTTCTCGATCGGCGGGGAACACCCTATGCAAGCGTCGAGGACTTGCATCGCCGTGCCGGGTTGTCCGTGCGGGGAGTCGAGACATTGGCGGCCGCCGACGCCTTCCGTTCGATCGGGCTCGACCGGCGCCAGGCGCTGTGGGACGCGCGCACGATCGGCCATGCGCCCGATCTGCCGCTTTTCACCCATAGCGACGCACCGGAGCAAGGGGAGGAGGCGACCCCGGTTCGTTTGCCCGCCATGCCGCTCAGCGAGCATGTCGTGGCCGATTATCAGACCATGCGGCTGTCGTTGAAGGCGCATCCGATGCGCTTTTTGCGCCAAGCCTATGCCGCCCGGGGTTTCGTGCGCGCCGCCGATTTGGCGGAGTTGCGGTCGGGCGCCCGGGTATCGGTCGCCGGTGTCGTCCTCATCCGCCAGCGCCCAGGCAGCGCCAAGGGAGTCGTCTTCATCACTCTCGAAGACGAAAGCGGCGTCGCCAATCTCGTCGTCTGGCCGGATCGGCTCGCCCGCTACCGCACCGTCATCATGGGGGCCCGGTTGATCTTGGTCGAAGGCACGCTACAGGCGCAGGACGGCGTCATCCATGTGGTGGCCCGGCATCTGGAGGATGCGACGGAGGATCTCGCCCGGCTTTCCCAAGACTCATTCCTCGGCGAAATGACAGGCGCCGGCCATATTCGGAACCCGCTGCCGGCCCAGACCGGCCGCCATCCGCGCGATGTCACCATCATCCCCAAATCGCGCGACTTTCATTGAGCGAGAATTGCCGGCGGTCGGTTCGGCCGCGGCGAAACGGGGCGGTGTGGACAAGCGGTCTTGCGCCCGCTTCGCGCGGCGCTCGCGTCTGGAATCCTTGAATGATGAGCATTCCCGCCCTGCCCAAGCAGGCGAAAATCCGATACGGTGGTTGAGGATCGCCGCTACGGCCTTTCCGACACCGAAAATTCCAGGAGGAAGAGCGTGGCTCGAAAGAAGCCGAAGGCGAGCACCGGAAATGTTCTTTTCGATGTTTTTTACGAAGATGGATCGCGGAGTTCCAACCGCAAGGTCCCGGCTGCGGAGCTTGAAGGGTTGGAGGGGGACGACGCGGCTCGCACCTTCCTGGAAGATCAGGAAACGAAAATCGGGCAGATGTCGGGCAAACCGCGCGCAAGAATAAAGTCCATCGCGCGCTCGGGAAAGTAGCGGGACATGACAACGCTTGGTCGGTAATCGCGGTTAGTGCGATTCCTCGATCCGCCGCTGACGCCACATGGCTTCGGCGGCGGTTTGGGCTTCTTCCATGGTCGAGGCTTGACCGAGAAGCTTCAGGGCAATCGCAGCGGTTCCGGTGATCGCGGCGATTGGCCCCGCCGGTGTCCATTCGCCGTGCCAAAGGGCGACGAGGGAGGCCGGGTCGAGCGTTTCGTCGCGCCAAGGATGGCTCGCCGGTTGGGTTAGAGCAGGCCAGACTTCCTCGAAACATTCTCCATCCACGACCATCGCGACCCGGCAGGGCTTTTCCGGATTGCGCTGCACTTCCCCCGCGCCGCCCTTGAACACGGCGGCGCGCGGCTGGTTGAGCAAGCGCGCGGTTTCCTGGTGCGGGGCCAGATAGGTGGGATGGAAAACGCCCTGCATTTCCGCCGGCGCCGCGCCGGGATTGAGGATGCGGGCGAAGGTGTTCACGGCCGAACGCAGGCCGAGCAGCGAGCGAAGGGCGAAGAGCGTTTCCAGCGCCGGGCAGAAGTTTTCCAACGGAAGGTAGGCGAAATTGTCTCGATCGAGTCCCGCTCTTGCTTCTTCGAAGGAGTGCGACAGCGATATTCCCAAGGCGGCAAGCGCCTTGCGGGTGGTCGCCGGCCCGACCCCGTCCAGACCGTGCATCAGCACACGCACGCCGTTGCGCGCCAGCAAGCGCGCAGCCAGAAGGAAATAGGGCAGTTGCCTGTGACGGTCGGCATAGGAGGGCCAATCGAGATCGACGGCCAGCGTACAGGGGTTGGCGAAGGCGGCGCGCGCCGCGTCGGCAAAGCCCGCCAGTTCCTCCGGGGTTTCCTTGCGGTAGCGCAGGACCATGAGGAAGGCGCCAAGCTGTATCGGATCGACGCGCCCGCTCAGGATCATGCCCATGGCCTCGGCGGCTTCTTCCCGTGACAGGGACCGCGACAGTTTCTCGCCCCGGCAGATTGTGCGCACGAAGGGCGCGAAAGGATGCCCGGCGGCCGGCGTATCGGGAGGCGAGGCGTCGAGCGGCGGCATAGGGTCCGTCCTGCGGTCCATCGTGACTTCCACTCTATTCGATCGCCGGGTGCGGTCGTTTGATCGCGATCAAGATGAAAAGCTCAGTGCTCGCCCTCTCCAAAGGTATGCAGTGCGGCGATATCGGAAATCGAAACCTCGTGGCCCGCGACTTTGACACCGACTGCGCCCAGCTTCCGGAAAGCGCGCGACAAGGTCTCCGGCTGCATCCCGAGGCGCCCGGCGATCAGCGTCTTGTCGAAGGGCAGTTGGATGCGCGTCGAACCCGTCCGCGCCGCACACAGCCGTACGAGGAACGCGGCGAGGCGTTCGGTGGTCGATTTTGCGGCGAGATCCTCGACCTGACCGACCAGCCCGTGCAGGTGCATGCTCATCGCGTCCATCAGGTTCATGGTGAGGGCCTTGTCGCGCTCGACCGCGGCCATGAACATGCGGTTCGGAACGGTCAGCAAACGAGCATCCGTCGCGGCCGCAGCGCTGACTGGATAGCTTTTCAGGCGCGCCATCGCCGCTTCGGCGAAGCTTTCGCCGCGGGTAAAGACGGCGATCACGCTTTCCTGCCCGTCCAGGGTTTCCCGGAACAGCTTCACCCAGCCTTCGAGAACGACATAGAAACGTTCGGCCGGTTGGCCATGGATGAACAGGACGGTGTTGCGCGCAACGCGCTGCACCGAGGCTTCCGATAAGGCCTCGGCCACCGTCTTTTCGGGAAGGCCGCGAAAGAGTGGCAGCATACGCAGAAGCGACCACTCCTCGACATCGAGGCCGGGGACTCGTCGGACCTCAGGGGTGCCCGCATCGCCGTATCTCGCCACAGTTCATCCTCGCCTGCGCGCATTGTGCGCAGGCGGGATTATAGCGAAGACGCCGGCTGGACCTATCCCCCTGTGTAGGGGTCTCGGTTATTGTGCGGTCGCCTCCTTGAGATAGGCGATCAGGTTCACCCGATCCTTCTCCTTCTTGAGGCCGGCGAAAGTCATCTTGTTGCCGGGGATGAAGTCCTTGGGCTTGACCATGTACTCGTCGATCGTGGCATCGTCCCAGACGACCCCGGATTCCTTCATCGCATCCGAATATTTGAAGCCTTCGACGGAGCCGGCGGTGCGGCCGAAAATGCCGGCCAGACTCGGGCCGACTTTGTTCTTGCCCGCTTCGAGGGCATGGCAGGCCTTGCATTTGCGGAAGACCTTCTCGCCTTTGGCGGGGTCGCCCTCCGCCCCGTAGGCAAGGCCGCTCGCCAAGGTGAGCACGGCAACCGCCGCGAAGATGGACCGGATAATTGTCATGGCTGTTCCTATTCGTTTTGCTTCGTCGCTTGGATCACGGCACCCGAAGAGTTAGCGTCGGGCCGAACCGTGCGCCTTGATCTTCATCAAACATGAGCATGACCCCGTTCATCGAGGAAACGATGCAGCGGCGCATCGAGATCGCGGAAATGACCGACGAACCAAGTATGGAGCCGGTCGCTCAGCACTTCCCCGAGATCGGCGAAACCGCCAGCCTCGTATTCGTCCATGATGTCGCGCAATTCGTCCAGCAGGGCCTCGTGGCTCTCCTTATGGGCCGGAAAGCCGTCGTAGCGCAATTCGCGCATGTATTTTTCCTCGAGGGCGAAATGGGCGGCGATCTGGCTATAGATCTCGCCGAGGAATCCCTCGACCGCGTCGGCGGAGGAGTCGCGCTGAAGCAATTCATACAAGGCGTTGATCAGCTCGATCATTTCCCTGTGTTCGTGATCGACCGCTTCGATGCCGATCGCGTAGCTGTCTCGCCATTCGATCAGAGGCATACCGGACTCTCCACGCGCATGATCGATCACTCGAATATGAAGCCGCCGCGCTCGGCGCGGAAGTCGATGACGAAATTCTGCAGGGGTCGCAGTTCCAGTTCGCGCACCGCTTCGTAGTCGAAACCCTCCGTGCGTGCTGTGTCGCGCAGGCGGACCCGGACGCGGTGCGGGCCAGGCGGCACGACGAACTGAGTATAGACACGCGACTGCCCGTCTCCGGACAGGCCCGCCGGCGGCAAGGAGGCCGAATAGAGTACATCGCCGTCGATGGTCAACTCGACAACCACCGGCACCCGCTCGCGCGGGCAATCGAGCGGACGCCTCATATTGGGCGGCAGCGCAGCGATTTCCTCGGCCGAGAGCCGGCGGCATTCGCTGATTGGCGCGCCGCCATGGCTGAAGCTGAGCTTGATGAGGGCGCGATCGGCCGGCAGGTGGGTGTAGGCAGGCGAATTCGAGAAATAGCCGATGACCGCGGCGAAGAGCGCGTAGACGGCGATCTGTCCGAGATAGCGCGCGATTCTAGTCATCCGCGGCGGCCTTTGCGTCGGCATCTTGGGTGATCGTCTCGCCGAATTGTTCGATGGCGCGATCCAGTTTTCCGGCCTCGCGCGGCGCGGCCCAGATCATTCGCAGGCGATCGCGCGGCACGCGATCGCGCAGATGGGGGTCGCGGGTTCCCGCGATCCGTTGCTCTGTCCAGGCCTGTCCGTGGCGATTGTGGCAGGATCCCTCGGCGCAGCCGGCGATCACGACGCCGTCGGCCAAGCCACGGCTCAAGGCGTAGTCGATGAAGGACGGCGGCACGGCGCCGGAGCAGGGAACGCGAACGGTGCCCTCGGCCTCGCCGTGTCGCCGGCCGGCGCCGTGAGCGCAGGCGAAGACAAGGATGCGCCGGCCGGCCGGTTTTCCGGCAATCGCTTCCGCCGCCCGCTGGGTGCGGTCGCGCAAGATCGCGACGTCGTCGTCGGCCCGGTCGATCGCCGTGGCCAGCGCCCCCACCCGGCGAAACGGCGTCGTGATGGGGCAGGCCGCGACGCAGATACCGCAGCGCGTGCACAGAGACGTATCGACCACCGCCTCTTCATCGAAAGGCCGCCCGTCGGATCGGGGCCGCATGATGATGGCGGTATAGGGGCAATCCTCGGCGCAGCGGGTGCAGCCGTTGCACAGGCTGAGGTCGACCGCCGCCGGTGCCCCGAGCCGCAATGGCGGCAGCCAGGGCAGGGCCATCAGCAGCACGGTGGAGGCCCCGACCAGCGCCCACACCGCGCCGGCCGACCATTGGTCGAGCAGGGGGTAGAGGGCGAGATAGAACCAGTCGAGCCGAACCGTGCCCGGCACCAGGTCCATCGAGACCGGTCCCTGGCTGAGCGCCGGCTTGACGAGGGAGAGAGCGACCATGGCGATCAGGCTGCCGATGACGAGCCGACGGGGTGGGGTGATGACGGGCCGGCTGACCCGCTGGAGGTGAATCCACAGGACGAGCAGCAGGAACAGAGGCACGGCGATGTGCAGAAAGACCAGCAACGTAAAGAACCGGTCGCTCAAGCTGGTTTCCGTCAGGAAGTTCCGCGCGATCGGCTCGCCGAAGATGGGCAGCCAATCGAGCCATTCGGAGCTTGCGATGGCGATGTACTGGGCCAGTTGGTCCCAGACCAGCCAATAGCCGGTGACACCCGCGGCATAGACGAACAGGAGGATCGGCAACCCGGTCAGCCAACTGAACCAGCGCGGCCCCCGGTAGCGGTCGAGGGAGAACTCGCGGAGCAGATGGAGCAGCATCGCCAGCACCAGCCCATCCGAGGCATAGCGATGCAGGCTGCGCATCACCCCGCCCAGATACCATTGGCCATGGGTCAGTTCCTCGACGGAGCTGTAGGCCCCGGTGACGCTGGTATCGAAGAAGATATAGAGATAGATGCCGCTGATCAGCACGACCCAGAGGAACAGGAAGCCCAGCGCCCCCAGATTGTGCAGCGGGTTCGAATCCGAGCCGAAGGCCCGGTCGAGCAGACTCTCCGCTCGACCGAAGCCGGCG
>JABIRQ010000103.1 GCA_018699755.1 Rhodospirillaceae bacterium
GTCATTGTGCCAATCACCCTTCGAGACGACCGCTGCGCGGTCTCCTCAGGATGAGGTGTGTAGGAGACGGCCCTGCGGGCTTCTCGGGGTGAGGTCTAGGTAAAGGGAGTGCTGGGCCAGTCGCCCTTCGAGACGCTTGCTCGCGCGAGCTCCTCTCAGGGTGAGGAGACGCAATACATTCACCTCACCCTGAGGAGGTCCGCAGGACCGTCTCGAAGGGTGACTGGCACGTGTCGCTCTCTTTTCCCGCAGCCTACCGACCATGTTGGACCGTACGGGGGCCATGTTCGATTTCCTGAAATACCTACCGACCCTGCTGGAGGCGACGGTCCTGACCGTGGAGATCACGGTCATGGGCTTTTCCCTGGCGGTCGTCGTGGCGATGATTGCGGGGACGGCGCGGCTGGCCCGCTCGTGGATCGTGCGTTGGGTCGCGCGGGTCTATGTCGAGATCTTCCGGGGCGCGCCCGCCCTGCTCATTTTGTTCTGGATCTATTACGCCCTGCCCCATTTCGGCGTGACCCTGGACGCCCTGACCGCCGCGGTGATCGGGTTGGGTCTCAACGCCGGGGCTTACGGCTCGGAGGTCGTGCGCGGCGCCCTGTTGGCCGTGCCCAAAGGCCAGCACGAGGCGGCCACGGCCCTCAACTTCGCGCCGCGCCAGCGCCTGACGCGGGTGATCCTGCCCCAGGCCCTGATCATGATGATGCCGCCCTTCGGCAACCTGGCCATCGAGTTCCTGAAATCGACCGCGCTGGTCTCTCTCATCACCATCACCGAACTGACCTCGCGCGCCGTACAGCTCAACAACATCAACTTCCGGCCGATGGAGGTCTTCGTCCTGGTCCTGGCGATCTATTTCGTCCTGGCCCTGGGCATCACCGCCGTCATGCGGACCATCGAGGCGCGGTTGAACCGCAGCCTGGGGCGCGAGGGGCGCCCGTCATGACCGAGTCTCTCATGACCGAGTCTATCGTGACTGGGCCTGCCGTGAGTCGGAACGCGCCATGATCTGGGACTGGAGCTACGCCTGGGAGGTCCTGCCGGTGCTCGGCGACGCCGCGATCGTCACGATCAAGGCGACGGTCGTCGGTTACCTCTTCGCCCTGGTCGGCGGGCTGATCCTCGCGCTGATGCGCCGCTCGCCCACCCGCGCCCTGGCCTGGCCGGCGGCCTTCCTGGTCGAGTTCGTGCGCAGCACGCCCCTGCTGGTCCAGCTTTTCTTCCTGTTCTTCGGCCTGCCGGAACTGGGCATCAGGCTCTCGCCCTTCGCGACCGGGGTGGTCGGCCTGGGCCTGCATTTCAGCACCTATACCTCCGAGGTCTACCGCTCCGGCATCGACGGCGTGGCGCGCGGCCAGTGGGAGGGGGCCAAGGCCCTGAACTTCTCGACCTACAGGTGCTACCGCGCGGTGGTGCTGCCCCAGGCGATCCCGCCCATCGTGCCGGTTCTCGGCAACTATCTGCTGACCATGTTCAAGGACAGCACCCTGCTCTCCGCCATCGCGGTGATGGAACTGCTGCAGGTGGCGAAGATCCTGGGCTCCGACACATTCCGCTACATGGAGCCGCTGACCATCGTCGGCGTGTTCTTCATCGTCATGAGCGTGGTCTCGGCGACCGGGATCAGCTGGCTCGAACGCAAACTCAACCCCCGGAGGTCGGCGTGACCGATACAGCCCCGCACGGCGATACCCCCCCGAGCGACACTCCCATGGTGCGCTTCGAGAAGGTGACCAAGGCCTTCGGCGACCTGACGATTCTCGACCGGTTCGACCTTTCCGTGCCCAGGGGCGAGAAGCTGGCCGTGATCGGGCCCAGCGGCTCGGGCAAATCGACCCTGCTGCGCGTGCTGATGACCCTGGAGCCGATCAGCGGCGGCGTGGTCGAGGTCGGGGGCGAGCCCCTGTGGCACATGGACCGCGGCGGCAAGCTGGTGCCCGCGAACGAGGCCCATCTGCGCAAGATGCGGACGAAGATCGGCATGGTCTTCCAGCATTTCAACCTGTTCCCCCATATGAGCGCCCTGCGCAACGTGACCGAGGCGCCGATCCACGTGCAGGGCCTGGACAAGGCCGAGGCGCTCGAGCGGGGCGAGGCCTTGCTGCGCGAGGTCGGCCTGGGCGACAAGATGGACAGCAAGCCGGCCCAGCTCTCGGGCGGCCAGCAGCAGCGGGTGGCGATCGCCCGCGCCCTGGCCATGCGCCCGGAGATCATGCTGTTCGACGAGGTGACCAGCGCCCTGGACCCCGAATTGGTCGGCGAAGTCCTGGCCGTGATCCGCGACCTGGCGAGCGAGCAGGACCTGACCATGCTCATCGTCACCCACCAGATGGGCTTCGCCAACGAAATCTGCGATCGGGTGTGTTTTCTGGAGGGCGGCCACCTGGTCGAGGAAGGCCCGCCGGAGCAAATCTTTCACGAGCCCCAGCAGCAGCGGACGAAGGACTTCTTGAAGGCGGTGTTGGAGGTTTAGGGCTCCACCTCACGCCCCCGGCACGGCGGCGGTGACGACGAGTTCGAAGCCGTTGATGCCCATGTCGCACATGAACCCACCCTCGTCCGTCGCGTTGTAGAAGCCCATCACACGATCCAGGTCGGGCGCGATGGTGAAGTCCTCGTTGGGGCGCGCGCCGCGCATCCATTCGGCGACCGTCCGGGTCACGTCCAGGCGCCATCGGCCGCCGCCCTTGCCCTCGTGGGAGCCGATGCCCTGCCGGTGCTCCGAACCGCGGCGCGCGATATCGTTGGTCACGCCGATGTAGAGTGTGCCGTTCTTGCGGCTGGCTAGGATGTAAACCCAGTAGCGCATTGCCATGTCATGTCGCCCATGGGTCCCGGGAACAAGTCCCGGGACGACAAGAGGGTTGGCTTCCTTCCCAAAACGCAGGATATGTCATGCCGTTGGCGGCCTGGTCACGAATCGCATTTGAGCCGGGCCACAGATCGCCGGTCGCGGGCGAGGCGGATGCTCACGTTCTGAGAACCGGCGGGGTGGTTGGAAGATGGAGACCATCTTCCGACTCGCCCCTGTCGGGGGGGCGACCTATAGTTCGGGGGCGGCCCGCTGGGGCCGTCGAAACCCCAATTTAGAGTCCGAAATCCCGCCTGATGGCCGATCACATCGTCATTCGCGGCGCCCGCGAGCACAATCTGAAGAATATCGACGTGGAGCTGCCGCGCGACCGGCTGACCGTGATCACGGGGCTGTCGGGTTCGGGCAAATCCTCGCTCGCCTTCGACACGATCTATGCCGACGGGCAGCGGCGCTACGTCGAATCGCTCTCGGCCTATGCCCGGCAGTTCCTGGAACTGATGCAGAAGCCGGACGTGGATTCGATCGAGGGCCTGTCGCCGGCGATTTCCATCGAGCAGAAAACGACGTCCAAGAATCCGCGCTCGACCGTCGGCACGGTGACGGAGATCTACGAC
>JABIRQ010000264.1 GCA_018699755.1 Rhodospirillaceae bacterium
CACACCGCCTATCCCCATCTGGCCGACAATCCGATCCATCACCTGGCAGCGATGCTGAGCGCGATTACCGACGAGCCGATCGACGAAGGCTCCGAGCATTTCCAGCCCACCGTCCTGCAGATCACCACCATCGATGTCGGCAACCCGGCGATGAACGTCATCCCGGCCAAGGCCACCGCCGCCTTCAACAGCCGCTACAACGACCTGCACACCGGCGATTCCCTGGCCGGGCTGCTGCGCGAACGCCTGGACCGCGTGGCCGAGGCGCGGGGCGCCAGCTACGAGTTCCGCTACGACGGCCGCGCCGATTCGTTCCTGACTCCGCCGGGCGACCTGTCCGCCCTGGTCGCACAGGCGGTCGAAGGCCATGTCGGGCGCAAGCCCGACCTGACCACGACCGGCGGCAGTTCCGACGCGCGCTTCTTCAAGGATCATTGCCCGGTGGTCGAATTCGGGCTGGTCGGCCGCACCATGCATCAGGTCGACGAACAGGTGGAGGTCGCCCATATCCGCGCCCTGACCGACATCTACAAGACGGTGTTGGACGGCTTCTTCCCGGGGTGAACGCGATGGCCGGCGGACCGCAGGGAGCCGAGATCGTCCGCGCCATCTACGGCGCCTACCGCCTGGCCCATTTCGACGCCGGCGGCTTGGCCTATTTCAACAACACCGTCGAGGGGTTCTGGCGCTCCTTCACCGCCGTCGCCCTGGCCGCGCCGGCCTCCGCCATCCTGGTGATGATCCATTGGAGCCTGGCCGCCGAAGCCGGACAGCCTCTGGTCCACGGCGTCGCCCACAGCGCACTGGTCGAGGGCCTGACCTACGTCATCGCCTGGACCGCCTTTCCCGTGGCGATGCACGCCATCTGCGAAATCGCCGGCTGGCGGGACCGCTACATCGCCTACATCGTCGCACTCAACTGGGCGAACCTGTTCGAAATCGCGATCCTTCTGCCGGTCTTCGCGATCGCGGCGGGCGGTCTGCTGCCCGCCGGCTTGACGGTCATCGTTCAGCTGACCGCCTACGGCTTTATCGTCGCCTACGAGATATTCGTCGCCCGCCGCGCGTTGCAGATCGCTATTTTGCCAGCCCTCGGGGTCGTCGCCATCGGGCTCGTCATGTCCTTCGCGGTCCGCGCGGTCGGCGACAGCTTCCTCTAGGCGAGCCCGCCTAGCCGTCGTAGCGCACATCCACGAGATACAAGCCGTCGGGCGGCGCGGTCGGGCCGGCGGCGCTGCGATCGCGGACCTCGAGCGCCGCCCGGACATCGCCGGGCGTCCATTTGCCCTCCCCGACCGTCTTCAAGGTGCCGGCGAAAATACGCACCTGGTTGTGCAGGAAGGATCGGGCGCGCGCCGCGATATGCACCTCCTCTCCCGCCCGCGTGACCTCCAGGGCATCGAGGGTCTTGACCGGCGAATCGGCCTGGCAATGGACGCTGCGGAAGCTGGTGAAGTCGTGGCGGCCGAGCAACAGCCCCGCGGCCTCCGCCATCGCCCCTTCGTCCAGGGGCGCGGTGACCAGCCAGGCGCGGCCCCGGTCGATCGCCAGCGGCGCCCGACGGTTGGCGATGCGGTAGAGATAGCGCCGCTCGCGCGCATCGCCCCGCGCATCGAAATCCTCGGCGACCCGTTCGGCCTTCAGAATCGACACCGGATTCGGCTTGAGATGGAAATTGAGCGCGTCGCGCACCGTCTCCTCGGCCTCCTCGCGCGGCAGGTCGAGATGGGCGACCTGGCCCCAGGCATGAACACCGGCATCGGTCCGGCCCGCGCCGAAGACCGTGACGAACCGTCCGCAGAAACCCTCGGCCGCCGATTCGATCGCGCCCTGAACGCTTTGCCCGTTGTCCTGGCGCTGCCAGCCGACGAAGGGCCCGCCGTCGTATTCGATGGTCAGCTTGTAGCGCGCCATGCCTAGCCTTGGGCCAGCATCGTGCCCTTGGGCACCGGCCGGCCACGCAAGAACGCCTCGACCTCCATCGCCGCCTTCCCTTCGCGCTGCAGGCGAAGCAGGCGCAGCGCCCCCTCGCCACAGGCAACCAGCAGGCCGTCGTCGAGAACCGTTCCCGGCGCGCCCGCTCCGGCTTCGGACGCGGCAGCCAGCAGCTTGACCCGGTACCCCGCCAGGTCGAAGAAGGCACCGGGCACGGGCGCGAAGGCGCGCACCTGGCGGCGGATCGCCTCAGCGCTTGCCCCCCAATCGATCCGCGCTTCGGCTTTCTCGATCTTGGCGGCATAGGTGGCGAGGGCGTCGTCCTGGGCGGCCTGCGCCGTATCGCCCGCCGCCAAGCGGTCCAAGGTCGCGACCAGCAGCGCAGCGCCCATCTCCGCCAGCCGGTCGTGCAGGCTGCCCGCGGTGTCCTCTTCCTCGATGGGCGTGGCCTGGGCCGCCAGCATGGGGCCGGTATCGAGTCCTTCCTCCATCCGCATGATGGTGATTCCGGTCTCGCGGTCGCCGGCCAGGATCGCGCGCTGGATCGGGGCCGCCCCCCGCCAGCGCGGCAGCAGGGAGGCGTGGACGTTGACGCAGCCCAGGCGGGGCGAGGCCAGGATCGGTTTCGGCAGGATCAAGCCGTAGGCGACGACCACCGCGGCGTCGAGCGCCAGATCGGCGAAAGCCGCCTGCTCGGCTTCGTCGCACAGGCTTGCGGGCGTCCGGACCGGCAGCCCCCGCGCCTCGGCCCAGCGCTGCACCGGGCTCGGCCACGCCTTCTTGCCGCGCCCGGCGGCGCGCGGCGGCTGGCTATAGACGGCGGCGACCTCGTGTCCGGCTTCGGCCAGGGCGGCCAGGCTCGGCACCGCGAAATCCGGCGTGCCCATGAAGGCGAGCTTGAGCGGCGCCACGGCCCGGCCTATTCCGCCGCCTGCTTCCGGGCTTTGACGAGCTTGCGCAGGATCATGTTCCGCTTGAGGGCCGAGATATGGTCGATGAACAGCACACCGTCCAGATGGTCCATCTCGTGCTGCAGGCAGGTGGCGAGGAAGCCCTCGGCCGCGATCTCCCTCTCCTCGCCCTCGCGGTCGAGATAGCGCACCCGCACCCGGTCGGGCCGCGCGACATCGGCGTAATGACCGGGCACCGACAGGCAGCCCTCCTCGTAGACCGCCTCGCTGTCCGAGCGGTCCAGGATCTCGGGATTGATCATCACGAAGGGTTTCGACTCTTCGTCCTTCTCGGCGATATCCATGACCAGGACACGCTTGCAGACACCGACCTGAGGCGCGGCCAGCCCGACGCCCGGCGCGTCGTACATGGTCTCGAACAGATCGTCGATCAGCGCGCGGATTGCGTCATCGACCGTCGCCACGGGGGCGGAGGCGGCCTTCAGGCGCGGATCGGGGGCAACGAGGATGGGACGTAGGGCCATGGCGAGAGGTTCGGCGCGGCGCGCGCCAAGCGCGACTTTCCTTGTTTTCCGGGCCTTCTAGGTAGGTGCCCGCGAGGACCCGGTCAAGGACGGCAACCGGACCTTGGGAGCAGCGGGGCGAGCATGATAGTGTACGCGAAATGTTCCGCCGCCGCCGTTCGAGACGCCCATGACACCGACGAGCCTCGCCCTGGCCGCCGTGGCCGCGCTTTTGCTCATCGCCCTCGCGGCGGTCTGGACCCGCAGCCGCCATCTCAAGGAACGGGCCGAGCAGACCACGCGGGAACTCGAACAGGCCCGGGCCGCGACGGACGGCCTCCACCGATCCGAGCGCGAGGCCCTGGCCGGGCGCACCCAGGCCGAGACCCGCCTGGAAGAGGCCGAGAAGCTTCTCGCATCCTCGATCGAAGCCCGCATCGAGGCCGAACGCCTGCGCGAACAGAGTCGGGAACGGGCCAACACGGCGGAGCGGGAGGTCGCCCTGGCGCGCAGCGAGGTCGTTGCGATCAAGGAACGGATGAACGATTTCGAGCAGGTCAAGAAAGAGCAGTTGGAGGCGGCGAAGGCGGCGGCCCTGGCGACGGTCTCGGAACTGTCGAACAAGCTGCTGACCGACCACAAGCGCGAAACCGAATCGGCCAAGAAGGAGACCGAAGTCAAGGTCCAGAAGGTCACCACCGACCTGATGCGCCAGTTCGACACGATCGCCAAATCCGTCGCCTCCCTGAATGACCAAGTCAGCGAGAACCGCCAGACGGTCGACACGGTCTGGCGCTCGCTCTCATCGCCGGGCGGCGCGGGACAGTTCGCCGAAATCGGACTGGAAAACACCCTTAAATCCTTCGGCCTGCAACGCGACCGGGATTTCGTGATCCAGCACACCGTCGACGGCGAGGATGGCGGCGGGCGCCTGCGCCCCGATGCCGTGGTATTCTTGCCAGGCGACACGGTGCTGGTGATCGACAGCAAGGCGTCCAAGTTCCTGCTCGAACTCGCCCAGGCCGAGGAGGGCGAGGAGCAGGACCAAGCCTATGCCCGGCTCGCCAGGTCAATGGCCAACCATCTGCGCTCCCTCACCGACAAGAACTACGCCAACGCGGTCGCGGCCTATCTGCGCGAGGCGGGCTCGCAACGCTCGGCCCGGCGCATCCTGACCGTTATGTATCTGCCCAATGACGGAGCGCTGGAAAAGCTGGATAGAGCCGACCCCAAGGTGCTGCGCGACGCCGCCCGCGCCCAGATCAGCCTGGCCGGCCCATCGGCCCTGGCCTGCCTGATCGGCCTCGCCCGCGTCCAGATCGACCTCGGCCGTCAGGCCGAGAATCAGGAACAGATCGTCGACGGCGCCGCGCATCTGCTGGACAGCGTGGCCGTGATGGTCGGCCATGCCGAAAAGGTCGGCCGGGGCCTGCGTTCGGCGAGTGACAATTTCTCCAAATTCGCCGGCTCGGTGAACAGCCGGCTGCTGCCCCGCGCGCGCAACCTGGTCGATCTCGGCGTGCGTGCCCAGCGGGCGAAGGATCTGACCAAGCGCTTGCCGAGCTACGAACTGCGCGCCACGGTCGACCACGACATCATCGACGGCGAGGTCGAAGCGGTGGGGGAACCCAAGCGCCTGGCGGCGGCCGAGTCCGACGAGGAATAGCGGAACAGCCACCGACGAACCCTTCGAGATGGCCCTGCGGGCCCCCTCAGGGTGAGGCTGAGTTTTTGCGTCTCCTCATCCTGAGGAGCCGCCGCAAGGCGGCGTCTCGAAAGATGACTGGCGCGGCTCTATAGGAACGCCTCCGCGATGCAGTTGACCGGCACGGTCGCGATCGAGGCGGTGTTGGGCAGGGCGATCACATGGCTGACGATCTCGGCCAGGTCCTCGGGCTGGGTCTTCTCCTCGTTCGGCCGAGGGCTGTGGACCGTCATATCCGTATCGGTGTCGCCCGGGCAGAGGGCGGTGACCCGGATGCCGTCCTCGAACAGATAGTGGCGCGCCGAATGGGTCAGGCCCATGGCGGCGAACTTGCTGATCGTATAGGCGGCCGAACTGGTCAGCTGGCGCATGCCGGCGAGGGAGACGACGTTGACGATGCGCCCTTCGCCGCAAGCGCGGAGATGGGGCAGCGCCGCCGATATCACACGGTAGGGCGCCTTGACGTTGACCTCCCACATATTGTCGAGCACGTCCTCGTCGAGGGCGTCGAAGGCGAAGCGGCCCGAAATGCCGGCGTTGTTGATCACGATGTCGATCCGGCCGAATTGTGCGGCCGTCGCCTCGGCCCAGCGGGCCGCGTCCTCGCGCCGGGTCGCATCGAAAGCGTGGCGCAGCACCCGCCGGTCTTCCATCCTGGCGGTCGCCGCGGCCAGCGCGTCCGTATCGCGCGCGCCCAGGCTGAGATTGTAGCCGTCTTCATAAAGGCGCCGGGCGATCGCCAGGCCGATGCCGCGATTGGCACCCGAGATCATCGCGACCCGGTCTTTCGGATCCAGGCGGGCCGGCCGGTGCATTTCGTTCATCTCTAACTTCTCCCCGTCAGGTCGGCCGGCGCGCCTTGAGCGCGGCGGTCAAGGTGCCGTCGTCGAGATAGTCCAGCTCGCCGCCCAACGGCACGCCATGGGCCAGGCGCGAGACCTCGACCCCGCAATCGGCCAGGCGCTCGACGATGTAATGCCCGGTCGTCTGGCCATCGACCGTGGCGTTGGTCGCCAGGATCACTTCCTTCGCCGCCTCGGCCCGCGCGCGTTCGACCAAAGAGACGATGTTGAGTTCCTCGGGCCCGATGCCGTCGATCGCCGAGAGGGTGCCGCCCAACACATGATAACGGCCCTTGAAACTGCCCGTCCGCTCGATCGCCCAGAGGTCGCCGACATCCTCGACGACGCAGATCAAGGACGGATCGCGCCGCGTATCGGCGCAGATCGCGCAGGGATCGCTCGTGTCGACATTGCCGCAGGTCGCGCAGACGCGGATCGCCTCGGCCGCCTGGCCGAGCGCCCGCGCCAGGGGCTCCATCAGCGATTCCCGCCGCTTGATCAGAAAAAGAGCGGCCCGCCGGGCGGAGCGCGGGCCCAGACCGGGCAGGCGGGCGAGAAGCTGGATCAGGCGCTCGATCTCGGGCCCGATCATCGGCGCGGCCGCTCCATTCCCGTCAAAACGGCAGCTTCATGCCCGGCGGCAGGTTGAGGCCGCCGGTCACCTTGCGCATCTCTTCCTGGGCGTAGTCCTCGGCCCGGGTCCGGGCGTCGTTATGGGCGGCGAGCAACAGATCCTCGAGCACCTCGGCCTCGTCCGGGTTGCACAGGGCGGGATCGATCCGCAGGCGCAGCATATGGCCCTTACCGTTGAGGGTGACGGACACCATGCCGCCCCCCGCCTTGCCCTCGATCTCAGCGGCGGCGAGTTCTTCCTGCATGCGCTCGATCTTGCCCTGGACCTCCTGGGCCTGTTTCAGCATCTGGCCGAGATTCTTCATCTATCCTCCCAAGGCGGATCGTCATCGTCATCCGGGTCGACGGGGACCTCTTCGAGTCCGGCCCGGTCCCCCGCATCCTCTGCCGGTTCGACCGGCGAGGCGCCCGGCAATTCCCTCACTTCGACGATTTCGGCGCCCGGGAACTCGTCCAGCACGGCGCGCACGACCGGATCGGACGCGGCGTCGGCCTTGCGCGCCTCTACTTCAAGTCTGGCCTGGTCGCGCAGGCTCGGCGCGCCTTCCGCCTGCGACACGCTGACGACCCAGCGCCTGCCGGTCCAGTCGGTCAGCATCCGCCCGACCCGGTTCGCCAGATCCGACGCCGCCTGATCGTCCGGGTTAATCTCGATATGGCCCGCCTCGAAGCGGACCAAGCGCACGTTGTTGCGAAGCTGGGCCGCGAGCAGCGCCTCCAACCGTTCGTCGAACAGGGCCACGACGGCCTCGAAACTTTCCGGCGCCGGCCGCCCCGCCTCGATCCCGGTCTCGATTGCCGCCTTGGGTGCCGCCTCGGGCGCCGCCGCCGGTTCCGATTCGCCGCGCGCCGCCGCGCCGCCGGCCACCGCGCGCACGCCGCCGCCCGACGCGCCAACCGGTGCGCCGCCCGACCCACCAGCGCTGCCCGAGGCTGGCCGACCCGTATCCGCCGGCGGGGCCTCGCCGCCTTGAAGCTTCTTCACCAGATCGCCCGGGGTCGGCATATCGGCGGCATGGGCGAGGCGAATCAATACCATCTCCGCCGCACGCACGGCCGAAGGCGCGGATTGAACCTCGCTCAACCCCTTCAGCAGCATCTGCCA
>JABIRQ010000341.1 GCA_018699755.1 Rhodospirillaceae bacterium
CAATTATAAATCCAAAAATAACAACTATATTATAACTGTTCTGATATTTTATTTGAATAATTTTGAAATTATCATCAGATTTCGTACATAAATCAATATATTCAATCCTTTTATTTCTAACATTATTAAATATTACCAAAACCTTAGTTGAGTTTCTTTTAATATAATATAAGAATAAGCATCCGATCAACTGAGTTAATAAACCAATAATAATTGTGGCTGTTACAAATTTAATATTTATTTCAGTCATTATTACATCCTTGTTGATAGTGCATGGAATTATGCTGCAATGAATTTTAATATATCAAAATCATTCAATGTTCTTCCTTTTCCAATTCACCGTCCCGATACACCCGCGTCTCCGGCAGGCCGCCGGCGGGAGTGAAACTGCCCTTGCCGTCCGGGCGGGCATGGCTGTGGGGGCCGGTGAAGAGATCGCCGTTGGCCCAGACGGTGGTGCCGTCGCCGCTCTGCTTGCCATTGGCGAAGCGTCCGGCGAAGCGGGTGCCGTCAGCAAAGGCCAGGATGCCGGGGCCGTCCATCAGGTTGTTGCGGAAGCCGCCCTCGTAAAGCAGCCCCTCGGGCAGGATCAGCACGCCCTGGCCCTCGCGCCGGCCGTCGCGAAATTCGCCCCGATACATGCCGTTGGGCGCGACCGAGACGCCGATGCCGTTGCGCCGGCCCTGCTGGAACTCGCCCTCGTGGCTGCCGACCACGACCCCGTCGCGATACCAGCGGACCACGGCCAAGCCTTCGCGGTAGCCGCCCCGAAAACCGCCCTTGTAGCGCCCCAGGCGCTGGCCGTCCTCGAACCATTCGAGCACGCCCTCGCCCTCGGCCCGGCCGTCCCGACAGGCGCCGGTCCAGCGCGCGGTCAGGCCCGCGGTCGCATCCGGGCTGCGCAGCCGGCAGCCGGTCCGCGCATCGGCAAGCCAGCCGCCCGCCGCGGCCGGGTCGGCAACGCCGTCCCGCTCGGCGACAAGCGGGCGCTGGCCGGTCGACGGACAGCCGGCGAGCATCAGGCCCGCGAGAAGCGGCAGGAGAAGGCGACAGCGCAGGGTCATGGTGAAAAGTGTAGCCGTTCCGGCGGGGGTTTCCACCGATTCCTGCGCGGCCCCCGCGGGCTCACGCTTCGGGCTTGCGGACCTGTTTGAGGGATTGCTCGAAGACCGCGCGCTCTTCCTCGTGCTTGGTGGTGTCGGCCAGGGCGAAGAAGGCGCGGGCCTTGCCGATCGCCTCGTAGCGGAAGGTCGTGCCTTCGGGGATGAAGATCAGGTCGCCGGGCTTGCCGACGGTCACACCGTCCTCGGTGCGGAAACGCAACTCGCCTTCCAGGATGTAGAAGACCTCGTTGTAGTTCAGGGTCCAGGGGATCGAGATATCCTCGAACTCGACCACGCCCGCGCCCAGGTCGCTGGACAGCGGATCCTCGACGATGCGCGCGACGTTCAGCGCGCCGGTGGCGACCGGCACCTGCTTGAATTCCTGGTCCCCGGCCTTGAACAATTTAACCGTCCCCATCTCTCTCTCCTTTGAGATCCTTGCTCGACGACGAAGGATATAGCGGACAGGTTGCCGGTAGGGAATGCGCCGGCTCCAACAGGCGGCAGCGGACATCAATCAATGAATATCGGCGGGTATTTACAATCCTAATTAGGCTGGCTCATAGTACTTAGCCGCTGATCGACCGCATGGTCCGAGGGGAGTTTTCATGGCTTTCCGATACTTGCTGCCCAGGCTCGTTTGGCTCGCCGCGCTCACCCTCCCGGCCCTGGCAGCCGGCGGCGCCAAGGGCCAATCGGGAGACAGCTATGTCGAGATCCCGTATGAGCAGTCCTTCATCATCTTCGATTGGCCCGACGCGCGGACGGGGCGGACTACGGCGCTCCGGCGTGAGGCAACCAACGCTTTGTTCGACGTGATCATGGGATCGGGCGACGGGTTCGAGTACTTCATTCTGCTGCTCCAGGCAGAGCCCGGCGTCACGGTCGAGAAGAAGGGCCTCTATGCGCCGGAAAGGATTCTAGAAATCTCCGGGATTTACGATCCGGACACCGTGCAATGGGGCGAGACCGAGGAAGTCGAGGCCAGTTTCGCCGAGCTTGCGACCGCGAGATTCAGGGCGCCGCTCAGCGACTGCGTGGCCTTCGGGTCGACCTTTGCACCGACCGCGCGCGTTCGTCGATCCAAGGAGATGCTCGGCATGTTCTGCAACACGGGCGAAGCGCCCCTCAACGACGACACCATTCGCGCCGTCGCGGCAGATCTCGGCGTGAGAGGCTACGCAGAGCCGGCCGGGAACTGATCCTCCGGTGCGGCTCCGCCGGGCGGGCGCCGCGTGAGCTTGCATTTGTTCTTGCATGGCATATAACTGAACGGGCGTTCAGTTCGTCCCACCGCATCGCACTTCGAGGAGAACATCCGTGCAGTTGAGCCGTGACGACTTGCTCGACGCCTACCGCGTCATGAAGACCATGCGCGAGTTCGACGAGCGCTTGCATGTCGAATTCGCGACCGGCGAAATCCCGGGTTTCGTCCATCTCTATTGCGGCGAGGAAGCGAGTGGCGCGGGCATCTGCGCCCATCTCGACGACCGCGACCATATCGCCTCGAACCATCGCGGCCACGGCCATTGCATCGCCAAGGGCTGCGACGTGCCCGGCATGATGGCCGAGATCTATGGCAAGGAGACCGGGCTGTGCGGGGGCAAGGGCGGCTCCATGCATATCGCCGATCTGGAAAAGGGCATGATGGGGGCGAACGGCATCGTCGGCGCCGGCACGCCGCTGGTTTGCGGCGCGGCGCTGTCGGCCAAGACCCTCGGGACCGGCGGGGTCGCGGTGGCCTTTACCGGCGATGGCGGCTCGAACCAGGGCGCGGTCTACGAATCGATGAACCTGGCCGGGGTCTGGACCCTGCCGGCGATCTTCGTGTTCGAGAACAACGGCTATGGCGAGGCCTCGGCCTCGAGCTGGGCGACGGCGGGTGGCTCCATCGCCAAGCGGGCCGAGGGTTTCGGCATTCCCTTCGTCACCGTGGATGGGGCGGATTACTTCGCCGTGCGCGAAGCGGCGGGCGAAGCGGTGGCGCGCGCGCGGGCGGGCGAGGGGCCCAGCGTCATCGAATGCGAGATGCGGCGTTTCTACGGCCATTTCGAGGGCGACCCCCAAACCTACCGCACGGAGGACGAACTGGCCGAAGTGCGCGAGCGGCGCGACCCGATCCCGCGCTTCACCGCCCGGGTGCGTGAGGCCGGCCTGTTGGAGGAGGACGATTTCGCGGCCGTGGACGCGGAGGTCGCCGAATTGATCGAGCGCGCCGTGGCGGAAGCGAAGGCGGCAAAAGTGCCGGCCGTCGAAACTCTCGCCGATCATGTCTACACCAGCTATTAGGCGCGCCATGACCACATCTGCGACCACATCGACCAAACCCAAGACCTTCCGCGCCGCGGTGAACGCCGCGCTCAAGCAGGAGATGCGGCGCGACGAGCGCGTGATCGTGATGGGCGAGGACGTGGCGGGCGGCCAGGGCGGGTCGGCCGAGACGGAGGAGGCCTGGGGCGGCCCCTTCGGCATGACCAAGGGATTGATCGGTGAATTCGGGCCCGGCCGCGTGCTCGACACCCCGATCACCGAGGCCGCTTTTGTCGGCGCGGCCACGGGCGCGGCGATGACCGGGTTGCGGCCGGTGGTCGAGATCATGTTCGTCGATTTCATGGCCGTGGCCTTCGACCAGATCCTGAACCAGATGGCCAAGATCAAGTACATGTTCGGCGGCAAGGCGACCCTGCCGATTACCGTGCGCTGCCTCTACGGCGCGGGCTTCCGCGCCGGCGCCCAACATTCCCAGTGCCTCTATCCCATGCTGACCCACGTCCCGGGCCTGAAGGTGGCGATTCCCGCCTCGCCCTACGAGGCCAAGGGCATGCTTGCCGCCGCGATCCGCGACGACGACCCGGTCTTCTTCTTCGAGCACAAGGCGACCCTGGGAATGCGCGAGCCGGTGCCCGAGGAGGAGTACGTCATTCCCCTGGGCCAGGCGCGGGTGATGCGCGAGGGCAAGGACATCACCATCGTCGCCATCGGGCGGATGGCCCTGTTCGCCGCCAAGGCGGCGGAGGCGCTGGCGGAGGAGGGCATCGACTGCGAGGTGGTCGACCCGCGCACGACATCTCCCCTCGACAGCGAAGCGATCCTGGCCAGCGTGCGCAAGACCGGCCGGCTGATTGTGGTCGATGAAGCCTATCCCCGCTGCAACATGGCGACCGACATCGCGGCCCTGGCCGCGCAGGAGGCGTTTCGCGACCTACGCGCGGCGCCGCGCATGGTCAGCCCGCCCCACACGTCGGTGCCCTTCGGCGGTCCGCTCGAGGATGCCTACGTGCCGGGCCCGGACCGTATCGCGGACGCCGTACGCGCCGCGATGACCGACAAATGATTCGATGAACAGGGACTAACCGAATGAGCGACATCAAAGCCGTCACCATGCCCAAGATCGGCCTGACCATGGAGGAGGGGACCATCGCCGCATGGCAGGTCGCCGAGGGCGATACGGTCGCACCGGGCCAGCACATCGTCGATGTCGAGATCGAGAAGAGCACGAACGAGGTCGAGGCCCGCGCCGCCGGTGTCCTGCGCCGCCAGGTGGCGGAGGAGGGCGAAGTCCTGCCGGTCGGCGGCCTGATGGCCGTGATCGCGCCGGCCGATGCGGGGGACGTCGAGATCGACGCCTTCATCCGCAATTTCAAACCGGTCGAAACCGCGTAGTATTCCGAGCCTGGACAGGGTTTCGCGATTTGGTCGCGGACCGGCAAGGGAGGGATGACCGATGCCTGACGGTATACGCGACGTGGCCGGGCTGTTCGATGCCGCCGTCTACACCGCTTCGCGGCGACCCGTTGGGGACCCGGGCGCGACGGGCCTGCCGCCCCATTGCTACACCTCCGAGGATTGGTACCGGGCCGAGGTCGAGCGCATCTTCATGCGTTCTTGGATCTTCCTGGGCCGGGTCCAGCGGGTGCCGGAGGCGGGCGACTATCTGGCCCTCGACTATGCCGGGGTGCCGCTGTTGATCCTGCGCGGCCGCGACGGGGTCTTGCGCGCCTTCGCCAATTCCTGCCGCCATCGCGGCGCCAAGCTCCTGGAGGGCGAGGGCAATTGCCGAGGCATCGCCTGCCCCTATCACGGCTGGGCCTATGGCCTCGACGGCTCTCTGCGCGGCGCGCCGGGGATGGAGCGGTCGGCCGGCTTCGACAAGGCCGAACACGGGCTGAAGCCCGTGCGGCTGGAGACCTGGGGCGGCTTCATGTTCGTCTGCATGGATCCGGAGGCGTCCGACCTCGCGACTTGGCTCGGCGATCTGTCGGAGCGGCTGGGTCCCTACGATTTCGAGGATATGGTGCCGACCTACCGGGTCGAATACGACCTGGCCTGCAACTGGAAAATCATGGTCGAGAACTTCCTCGAATATTACCACACGCCCTATGTCCACCGGGCCAGCATCTATTCCAAGCCGGTCGCATTCCTGGGCCAGGACGACGGCCAGATGGCCGATCTTTCGCCCGAGCCGGGACCGGGCGAGCGGGTCTGCTTTTTCATGCCGCACGAAGGCACCCGCGCCCTGATGGACGGGGATGCCGGCTTCGACCCCATGCCCCGACTCGCGGGCCATCGCCATGAGGCCGGGACCTATTCCGGCTGTATCCTGCCGGCGGCGATGTTCAGCTGCCACCAGGACTGCATGTGGTTCCTCGAGATCTACCCCGAGGGCCCGGCCCGGACCAAGGTCGTGCAGGTCGGCTGCTTTCCCAAGGCGGCGACCGAACGGCCCGATTTCGACGAGGTCGCGGCGCACTACTACAAGCGCTGGGGTCTGGTGATGGGCGAGGACCTGGCGATGATCGAAAGCGTCCAGCGCGGCCTCGAAGGCCCCTTCGCCGAGGCGGGACCCGTCCACCATGTCGAGGACAAGATCCACGCCATCCGGCGCTGGTGGCTCGACCGTATGCTGGACGGCCCGGTCGGTTGAGAGGATTGGCCGCAGCGCTCCTCGTTCTCACCGCGGTTCTGGCTTGGCCCGCCTCGTCCGGGGAGGCGATCGAGGACACGCGTTGGATCGTCGATTTCGACGGCGCAGTCGAGGGCGCCGAGGGATGCCGCATCACCGCGGACGCCACCAACGCGGCCCTGCGCGCGGCGCGGGCCGAGGTAGGCAAGGACCCCAAGATCGGCTGGGACACCTTGCGCGCGATCATGCGCAACACGGTGCGGGTCAAGCTGCTGGAGGTCGCGACGGGCGAATTCGAGCTGCTGATCGTGGTGGTGGCGGGCATGGAGCTGGACGAGGCCATGGCCCTTTCGGTCGACGATTCGACCGTCCATCGATTCGCGCCCGGGGCCTGCAAGGACATCAAAAAAGGCGTGACCGGCTGCCGCGCCGATGCGGAGGCGGCCGGGCCGATCCTCGATGCGCTCGCGGTCGGGGAGCGCCTCACGATCGACTACACCGTGCGCGGGGATGCGGCGTCGAATGCGATCCATGCCGGCTTGCCGGCCCTGCCCGCCGCCCTGGCCCGTTGCCGCGCGGGCGAGACAGGGTAAGGTCAAGGTTTGGTCAACCATTCGGGGAGGGTGGCATGGCGACCAGTTTGACCGATCGGCAGATCGCGGACTTCCGGGAGCGGGGCTTCCTCGCGCCCGTCCGTGCACTAAGCGAAGCCGAGGCGGCCGCCTATCGCGACCGCTATGACGGTTTCTGCGCCCGCTGGCCCGACCATGCGACCAAGATCAAGGCCAAGGCCCATATCCTGTGCCCCTGGGTCGCGGAGATCGCGCGCCATCCCGGCGTGCTCGATGCCTTCGAGGGATTGCTCGGCGCCGATATCCAGTGTTTCAACACGGGCTTCCGCGTGAAGCGGCCGGAGCGGCCGACCCATGCCGGATGGCACCAGGACAGCCACTACAGCCGGATCGAGCCGCTGATGGTCATCGGCGCGCTGGCCCTCTCGCCCATCGCGGTCGAGAACGGTTGTCTGAAGGTGATTCCGGGCTCGCATCGCTGGGGCCCGATGAATCATGTCGATTCGGACGATCCCGCCTCGATCCTTTCGCGCGGCCAGTCCATCACCGACCCCTTCGACGAGGAGGCCGCCGTGCCGCTCGTCCTGCAGCCGGGCGAGATCGGCTTTTTCGACTACCGCATCGTCCATGGCTCGGGGACGAATGCCTCGGCCGAACCGCGCGTCATGCTGCTGATCGAAATGATGGCCGCTTCGGCGCGCCATGCGACGGCCCGGGAATCGGCACTGCTCGTTCGGGGCGAGGACCGGTTCGGGCATTTCGAGGCCGACGAGACGGGCCATGGTGAAGCCACGCCGGAAGCCCTCGACGCCTGGCGGCGCGCGGTGGCCTTCCGCGCGGGCAATCTCTATTCCGGGGCCACCGTGGCCGCGAACGTATCCTATGGCGGCGCGCGCGAAGCTGTGTAGAGGAGACGAGATCATGGCGAAACCGGCGGAACTTGAAGGGTACTGGGATCGCTATGCCGAGGAAGTGCGCGATTTCTGGGCGCGGGCCCGGGCGCGCCACGATATCCCCGATGGGGTCGAGCCCCATGTCTTTCCCTGGGGAGACGTCCCCGTCTTCGCCGATCTGATGCTGTTCCTGTTGCTGCAGGGCGGCAAGCGTTCGACCGCGCATCTGGAACTGGAGCATGAGGTGAGCGGCAAGCCGCCGCGCAAGGTGGGCAAGTACAGCCTCGTCCTAGACGGCTTCGGCCGGCCCGGCGCCGTCATCCGCACGACCTCGGTCGAGATCAAGCCTTTCAAGGCGGTCGACAAGGCCTTCTGCGAAGCCGAGTCCGAGGGCGGCGGCAGCGTTCTCTATTGGAAACAGGGCCATTGGGCCTATTTCGAGGGGTTCTGCCGTCTGCACGGCCATGAGATGACCGAGGACACGCCCATGGTCTTCGAGTATTTCGAACTGGTCGAGCCGGGCTGAGGCCGCGCTGGAGACGGGCTGCGCGCCGCCCCAAGACGCCCTAGAATAGGGGAACGACCAACCAGGGAGGGGGCGCGCCATGCCCGTCATCACCGTCGCATTGCTCGAAGGCCGCAGCGAGGACACCAAGGCCGAACTGGCCCGTGCCTTGACCGACGCCGTGGCCGATATCGCCGGCGCGCCCCGGGACGGCACGGTGGTGATCTTTCAGGACTACGCCAAGGCCGACTGGGCGGAAAACGGCACGCTGCTGTCGCGCCCATGAGGGTGCGACCGGCGCGCGTATCCCGGATTGGTATCGAGGTTTCCATCGGCCGCCCAATGAATCGGAGATGTTCATGATCGGAAAAACAACGGCTCCCTGGCGCGCCATGGCCGGGATGCTTTGTGTGGCGGTGCTGGTTCTCGCTTCCGGAGGCTTGGCAGGCGTGGCGCGCGCGCAGGGCGACAAGATGCCCGTCTATATGGGCGTCATGAAGAACGAGCTGGGCGACACGCTGGTCAAGTTCGTCTTCTCCGACATCGCCCAGCGCGGCCGTTTCGCTCCGCTTCAGGCATTTTCCATCCGGCCGAAGAACGGCAACTGCAATGTCGCGGGCACCGCGGATTTGAACCTGCCCGAGGAATACACGTCGTCGCCGGTCTACGATTCGGCCGCCGATGCCCAGGAAATCCCCTTCGAGACATTGCCGCAGTATCTGGCGAACCTGGTGGGCGCGGAAGTGGTCCGCAAAGACTATGCCGCCACGGACGAGGAGGCCCTTCCCTTCGCGCTCTGCACCCGGCAGGTCTGGAAAGAGATCGTCGGGGCCCAGTAGCGCTCGCCAAAGACGCTTGGGAGCTGCTCCTCAGGCGGCGCGCAGGGCCGCCACCCTTTTGCGCGCGTCTTCCGCGCCGGTCGGATCGCCCAGGCCCTCGAGGGTGCGCGCCCAAGCGGCGCAGGTCCAAGGCCCGTCGGGGCGCCGGCCCCCGCGTTCCGACAAGAGGAGGCGCGCCGTCTCGACCTCTCCGCCGCGAATCGCCGCCTCGATCAGCATGCGTTCCCAAACGTCGCGCTGGGCATGGCTGCCGCCCAGGCGGATCAGGCCGTAGCGTGCGGGCATCAGCAACTCGACCACCCGGCCGAAGCGGCCGGCCCGGTATTCCAGGATGGCGCGGGCCAGGGGCACACCGATATCCGCAGTGACGGGCGATTCGGTCTGTTCGGGATAGGCCGCGGCATGGGCAGTCCAGGCGGCCAGATAGTGCTCGCCCTCCTCGTGCCGACCGGCGGCGGCCAGGCACATCACGTAATGGGCGTCGGCGAAGGCCAGGACATGATCGCTTTCCCGCGCGGCGGCCAGGTCGGCGAGTTCGTCCCAGCGATCCCCGATATCGGCGTCTTCGTCCTCCAGCCGCCAGAGCAGGGAGGCGGCGTTGGTGATGTCGAGATACTCCTCGCTGGGCTCGGCGCGGATTCGGCTGTCGTAGAGGTCGAACACCGCGTCCCGTTCGCCCAGCTCCAAGTGGAACAGCGACAGGTGCCACCAGACATGATTCTGGAAGGGGTTGGTGTCGGCCCAGGCCTCCGGCGCCCTGCGGACCCAGGCGACCCCCTCTCGCGCGCGGGCCTGCATTTCCAGGACATGGGCCACGCCGTGGACGGCCCAGAGGTCGCCGGGATTGCGCTCGACCGCTTCGCGCCCGGCCGCCTCGGCCGCGGTGTAGTCGCCTGCCTCTTCGCAGCCGAAGGCCTTCATGCCGAGGACATAGCCGTAGCCCGGCACGGTCTCATCCCAGGCCCAGAGCACCCGGTGGATCGAATCGCGCAGATTGGCGTCGTCGCCCAGATAGAAATGCATGTAATGGGCGAGACGGAGGGCCAGGGCGTCGCGCGGATGGGCGGCCAGGATCGTTTCCCAGACCTTCGCCGCGCCCGCGAAGTCGCCCGCGCACCAGGCGTCGAGGGCGGCGAGATGGGCGCGCTCGCGCTCGGTTGCGCCGCGCTCGCGAATCGATTCATGGGCCGACGTGGCCGCCGCGCGCGCCTTGCCGTCCAGGCGGCGTGTCGCGA
>JABIRQ010000344.1 GCA_018699755.1 Rhodospirillaceae bacterium
CAGCGGCCAGGGCGCAGTCGTCGATGATCGCGCCGCGAATGGCCGCCATGCCGCCGGCCGCCTCCAGGGCGGAGACCCGGACCAGCATGCAGCCGCCCGCCGCCGCGGCCACGGGCGAGCGCGGATCGTTGACCCGCGGGAAGGGAAACAGCTTCTGGAAGAAATAGACGAAGGCGGGGATCAGCAGCCGCTCCCACCCGTCCCGGCAATGCAGCCGGACCATCAGGGAGGCGAGGTCGAGCCGCTCGGCCTCGGCCTTGGCGACCAGGCGGCGCAGCCCGTTCCCGGGATGCGCGATATCGGCATCGGTCAGCAGCAGATAGGTCGGAGGCTCGGCGTCACCCGCCGTGGCCGCCGCGACTCCGGTGGCGACGGCCCACATCTTGCCGACCCAGCCGGCGGGTC
Organism: Rhodospirillaceae bacterium; assembly: GCA_018699755.1. Taxonomy (GTDB): domain Bacteria; phylum Pseudomonadota; class Alphaproteobacteria; order CADEGL01; family CADEGL01; genus JABIRQ01. The sequence continues at coordinate 406 of JABIRQ010000344.1, forward strand.
TGGCTTCGGTGCGCAGCACGGTCAGCGCTTCGGCTTTGTCCGGCGGTGCTGCCGCGCGCGCGGCCTCGGCCGTGCCGTCGCGGCTCTCGTCGTCGACCAGAAACACATGAAAGCGGCCGGGATAGTCCTGGTCCAGCAGGGAGCGCATGGCCGTGCCGACGACATCGGCCTCGTCGCGCGCGGGCACGACCGCCGCGACGGCGGGCCAGGCATCGGGCTCGGCGGATTGGCGCAGACGCTGGTCGGCGCGCCAGAAGCGGCCGTGGAACTGGCTCAGGTAGAGCCAGGCGATCAGCGACAGCGCGGCGACGGCCGTCGCCGCCGTCTCGGCGCCGGTCATCGCTTGAGGCCGCGCCAGACTCCGGTGGCGAAGCAGGCCAGGAAAGCGGGCTTGGACAGTTCGACCCGCTCGGCCACGGGGTCCTGGCGGCGCAGCTTGACGATCAACCGGTCGGCCATGGCGACGATGGCGGCCGATTCCATGGCCAGGCGACGGTCGGTCAGCGCGCCGGGCAGCTCTCGAGCCTCGATCATCAGGTCGGCGGTGGCGTCCAGGCAGCGATCCAGCACCCGGCGCAGCCCGGCACTCGACCTCCGCGAGTCCAGATCCTCGACCGTTACTCCCTCCGCCGCCATCCAATCGCCGGGCAGATAGACCCGGTCGAGCGCCCGGTAATCGTCCTGGCAGTCCTGCAGATGGTTGATGACCTGCAAGGCGTTGCACAGGGCGTCGGAATGGCGGTAACCCTCGCGCGATTCCCCGTGCAGATCGAGCAGATAGCGCCCCACGGGCGCGGCCGACAGGAAGCAATAGCCCATCAGGTCTGCCCAATCGGCGTAGCGGTTCTTGACCGCGTCCTGCTTGAAGGCGGCGATCAGGTCGATGCAATGCCGTTCCGGCACGCCGGTGGCGTAGAGGCTGTCGCGCATCCGGTGGGCCGTGGCCAGGCCGGGATGTTCGGTGTCGCGACCCAGGATCGCGGCCTCGAAGGCTTCGAGCCGCATCAGCTTGTCGTCGGGCGTCAGGTCCGGATTGTCGGCGATATCGTCGATCGCTCGGGCGAAGCGGTAGAAGACCGCGACATGGGGTCGCAGCCGCGCGGGCAGCAGCCAGGAGCCGACGGGGAAATTCTCGTCTCCCGCGCCCTTGCCCGAGGGCGTCTCGAAGGCCTGGGACGAAGGGCCCGTGCCGCTTGCCCCCTTCCCGCGCGCCGTTTCTGCCACCCGGTCCATCTCCCGCTAACCGATGGCGACCGGGTTGAAGTCGGTATCGCGATCGTAGACGTCCAGCTTCTCCCGCCGCTTCAGGAAGCCTATCACGAGATAGGTGAAGGGCGTGGCCAGGGTCTCGTAAGCGGTCTTGATCAGCCATTGCGAGACGATGGTGAGCAGCAGCGCATCGAAGGGAATGACGCCGATAAAGGCCACAGTCGCGAAGACCACCGAATCCAGGCCCTGGCCGACGATCGTGGAGCCGATGGTCCGCGTCCACAGCCAGCGTCCCCGGGTCATGATCTTCATCTTGGCGAGGATATAGGCGTTGGCGAATTCGCCGATCAGATAGGCGGTGAAGGAGGCCAGCAGCAGGCGCGGGGCATAGCCCAGGATCGTCTCGTAGGCATTCTGGCCCTGCCAGAAGGAAGCGGCGGGCAGCCATTGGCCGATCATGATCGCGGCCGCCGCGATCAGGTTGCAGCCGAAGCCGAGCCAGATGACCCGCCGCGCCTGGCGATAGCCGTAGACCTCGGTCAACACGTCGCCGATGATGTAGCTGATCGGGAAGATCGTGATCGCGGCCGTGACCACGACCCCTTCGACCGAGATCAGCTTGACCGCGACGATGTTCGAGATGATCAGGCAGGTCACGAACACGGCGGCGACGATGACGAACCAATGGGAATGACGCGCCTGGGCGCTGATCGGCTCCGGCTGCGGGTTTCCGGATTGCGGGCTCATCACCCTGCCTCCTACCTCGTTCGTGGCACGCGCTTCGTGTAAGGTCCGCGCCGGACGCGGTCAAGCGCCCGCCTTTTCCATTCGCCCCATTCGAGTCCAGTGAGCCGCGACCCCTTCGACATCGCCACCTACGATTTCGACCTGCCGCGCGCGCTGATCGCGGAGCGGCCGGTCGTGCCGCGCGATTCGGCCCGCTTGCTCCATGTCGGGACGGCGCTGTCCGACAGACGGATAAGCGATCTGCCCGATCTGCTGCATCCCGGCGATCTGCTCGTCGTGAACGACACGCGGGTGATTCCGTCCCGCCTGACCGGCCGTCGGGGCGAGGCGCGGATCGAGGCGACCTTGGTCAAGGCCCTGGGTGGGGTCGATTGGCGGGCCTTCGCCCGCCCCGCGCGGCGTTTACGACCGGGCGACCGGATCGAGTTCGCTCCCGATTTCTCCGCCGAGGTGGTGGGCAAGGGGGAGGGCGGTCTGGTCGATCTGCGCTTCGATCGCTCGGGCGACGCCCTGCGCGCGGCGCTCGAATGTCATGGCGAGATGCCCCTGCCGCCCTATATCGCACGGCCGGAGGGGCCGGATGCCCGCGACCGGGCCGACTACCAGACGGTCTATGCCGCCCGAGAGGGCGCGGTCGCCGCGCCGACCGCCGGCCTGCATTTCACCGATGCGCTGTTCGAGGCCTTGGCGGCGCGCGGCGTGGGGCGGGCGACCGTGACCCTCCATGTCGGGCCGGGCACCTTCCTGCCGGTCAAGACCGACGATCTGCGGGCCCATGAGATGCATGCCGAATGGGGCGAAGTGACGGAAGAAGCCGCCGAACGGATCGCGGCGGCCCGGGCGGCGGGCGGGCGCATCGTCGCCGTCGGCACGACCAGCCTGCGCCTGCTCGAAAGCGCGGTGGACGAGGGCGGTGCGATTCGGCCCTTCCGGGGCGAGACATCGGTCTTCATCATGCCCGGCCACTCCATCCGCTCGGCCGATATGCTGCTGACCAACTTCCACCTGCCGCGCTCGACCCTGTTCGTGCTGGTCTGCGCCTTCACCGGGACCGACCGGATGAAAGCGGCCTATGCCCATGCCATCGCTGCCGGCTACCGCTTCTATTCCTATGGCGATGCCTGCCTGTTGGAGCGCGCGGGATGAGCGGCGGTTTCGGATTCGAACTGTTGGCGACCGACGGCGCGGCCCGACGCGGCCGGGTTTCGACCGCTCATGGCACCATCGAAACCCCGGCCTTCATGCCCGTCGGCACGGCCGGCACGGTCAAGGCCATGACCCCGGACGCGGTGCGCTCGACGGGCGCCGAGATCGTGTTGGGCAACACCTATCACCTGATGCTGCGGCCAGGGGCCGAGCGCGTGGCCGCCTTGGGCGGGCTGCACCGTTTCATGGCCTGGCCGGGGCCGATCCTGACCGATTCGGGCGGCTTCCAAGTCATGTCCCTGGCGGAGCTTCGCAAGCTGGACGAGGACGGCGTCACCTTCCGCTCCCATATCGACGGCAGCCATCACCGCCTGACGCCGGAGCGCGCGGTCGAAATCCAGCATCTGCTCGATTCGACGATCGCGATGGCGCTGGACGAATGCACCCCCTTCCCGGCGACGCGGGACGAGGCGGCGGCCAGCATGCATCTGTCCATGCGCTGGGCCGAACGCTGCCGCACCGCTTTTGATCCTCGCCCCGGCTACGGCCTGTTCGGCATCGCCCAGGGCGGGGTGCATGAGGATCTGCGCGACGAATCGGTCGATGCCCTGACGGCCATCGGCTTCGAGGGCTACGCCATCGGCGGCCTGGCGGTGGGCGAGGGGCCGGAGCTGCAGCGCGCCATGGCTGCCCATACGGCGGGGCGCCTGCCGGTGGACCGGCCCCGCTATCTCATGGGCGTCGGCCGGCCGGAGGACATCGTCGACGCCGTCTTGGCGGGCATCGACATGTTCGACTGCGTCATCCCGACCCGCTCGGGCCGCACCGGCCAGGC
>JABIRQ010000345.1 GCA_018699755.1 Rhodospirillaceae bacterium
CGGGAGGAGCGGGGCATGAAAATCGAGATCGGGTTGGTGCTGGGCGGTACGGTTTCCGCCGGGGCCTATACGGCCGGCGCGCTGGATTTCCTGCTCCAGGCCCTGGCGGCCCTTGAGGCGAAGCGGAACTCCGGCGATGCCGATGCGCCCTCTCACCAGCCGATCATCGCGGCCGCGTCGGGTTCGTCCGGCGGCGGCATCTGCGCGGCCCAGATCGCGATCGCCGCGACCCGGCGGCAGACGCCGATCGCCGACCCAGCGAACCCGCCCCCGGCCTGGGAGAACCCGCCCTATCGGATGTGGACCGGCGCCGAACTGAGCTACGAGGCCTTCATCGACCCGAGCGACCTGACCGGCGGCAACCCGGGGCCGGACCGGCCGCTCTCCGTCCTCAACGGCGCGGTGCGCGAAAGCTTCGGCAATATTGCCTTCGTCGCCGACGACCGGCCGGCCGACCTGGCCTATATCGCCGATCCCCTGCCCATCGCGGTGGCGACGACCACCCTGCGCGGTGTGCCCTACAGCATCCGCTTCGTCACCGACAAGGCACCGGGAGATCCCGGCTTCGACCGCCAGGATATGCGCTTCCACCACGATCACCTGCGCTTTTCCTGGAGCCGGACCGGTCAAGCTCCGTCGGGAACGATCCTCCTGGACCCGACCCAGTTCCCCAGGGAACTGGTGAATCTGCCCCAGGCCGCGGGTTGGCGCGACCTGCGCGCCGCCGCCCTGGCGACAAGCGCCTTTCCCCTGGTCTTTCCGGCCTATCCCCTCGAAAAACCCCGCGCGGCCTACGACGATCACTTGGCCGACACGGCCGGGCCGGTCGATCCCGACTGGCCGACCCATGGCGGGCCGGACCATCGCTTCTACGCGGTCGACGCGGGGACGGTGAACAACGAGCCCCTGGAACTGACCCGCAGCGCACTGGTCGGCCCCGGCGGCAGCTTCGCGGGCAGCGCCAATGGCGTGGACAAACTGATCCTGATGATCGATCCGCTGGGCGGCGGCGGCCTGCCCGAGCCGTCCCACCAGTTCTTCGACCTGTTGAGCCAGATCGTCGGCGCGCTCGTGCAGAACTCGCGCTTCAAGCCCTCGGAACTGCTGGCGGTGCGCGGCGAATCGATCTTCAGCCGGCATTTACTGACGCCGACCCGGCAGACGGCGACCGGCCAGATCGCAGACCAAGCCCTGGCCTCGGACCTGCTGGCCGCCTTCTTCGGCTTCTTCCATGCCGACCTGCGGCGCCACGACTATTTCCTCGGGCGCTGGAACGCCTGGCGCTTCCTGAAGAATCATTTCGTGCTGCCGGCCGGCCATCCCGCCTTCGCCGGCTGGACGGACCCCACCTTCGCCGTGACCAAGCGGATCGACGGACAGGTCATGAACTGCCGCCCGATCGTGCCGCTCTACGGCGATGCCGCACCGGAACCCGCACGGGCGTCCTGGCCGCATCTCGATCCGAACCTGTTCACGCCCCAACTCAAGCAGCGGACGGCGAACCGGATCGGCCTGCTCGCCCAGCGCATCGCGGGCGCGAATCCGGCTCAGGACCCCAATCTCCTCCTGGCGGCCGTCATGTCCGTCGCCAAAGGCGAAATCGCGAACTGGATCGAGGCGAGCGTCGAGGACGCGATCCGGACGATCAACGACAGCCCGGCGTGAACAAGACCAGCCAGCATTTCTGCCCCCGCCCTAGCCGTCGGGCTTGGGCTGGATGCGGTTCCAGTAGTCGGTGTTGAGGGCCATGGCCTGCTTGTCGTGGCGGTATTGCAGGCATTGGCGGAGGGTGCCGTAGACCTTGCGGAACATCTCCATGCCGCAGGCGCTCAGGCTCGATAGCGCGTCGCGCGCCCCCGCCCGGACCCGTTCGTCCGCGCCGGCGTGGCGCGCCTCGACGGCGGCCGCGAGGGCCGCACGGGTCTCGGCGGAGGCATCCTCCCGGTCCGACAAGGCCGCGATCAATTCGCTCAAGGTCCGCAGATTCGCAACTTCGGCCAGACGCCGGCCGTCGA
>JABIRQ010000346.1 GCA_018699755.1 Rhodospirillaceae bacterium
AGTTATCCGCGGCGGCCTGCAGGCCCTGCCCAAGGGCCAGTTCGAGGCGGCGGCGGCGATGGGCCTGGGCTATTGGCAGACCACGCGTAAGATCATCATGCCCCAGGCCATCCGCCTCGTGATCCCGCCGATCGTCAACACCTTCATCGGCATGTTCAAGGATACCTCGCTGGTCGCCATTGTCGGCCTGACCGATCTGCTGCTGGCGGCGCGCCAGGCGATCGCCGATCCGGAATGGCGCTTCGCCTTTATCGAGGCCTATCTGTTCATCGCGCTGATCTATTTCTGCTTCTGCTTCTTCATGTCCAAGTACAGCCAGTATCTCGAATACGAGCTGTACGGCCGGACGACGCATTAAAGACGGGGAGACGACCATGGCCGAGACCCAGACCGCCGCCCAGCCGACCGAGAATGCGGACCACGAGGTCGCGGTGCAGATGATCGGCGTCCACAAGTGGTTCGGCGATTTTCACGTGCTGCGCGACATCAACCTGAGTATCGACGAGGGCGAGCGCATCGTGATCTGCGGCCCTTCGGGCTCGGGCAAATCGACCCTGATCCGCTGCATCAACCGGTTGGAAGAGCATCAGCAGGGCCAGATCATCGTCGACGGCATCGAGCTGACCAACGATCTGAAGCAGATCGAAGCGATCCGCCGCGAGGTCGGCATGGTGTTCCAGCACTTCAATCTGTTCCCGCACCTGACCGTGCTCGACAACCTGACCATCGCCCCCATCTGGGTGCGCAAAACCCCCAAGGCGCAAGCCGAGGAGGCGGCGATGACCTATCTGGAGCGGGTCAAGATTCCGGAGCAGGCGGACAAGTATCCCGGCCAGCTTTCCGGCGGCCAGCAGCAGCGCGTGGCGATCGCCCGGGCGCTGTGCATGAACCCAAAGATCATGCTGTTCGACGAGCCGACCAGCGCCCTCGATCCGGAGATGATCAAGGAAGTGCTCGACGTGATGGTCGAGCTGGCGGAATCGGGCATGACCATGCTCTGCGTGACCCATGAGATGGGCTTCGCGCGGACCGTGGCGGATCGCGTCATTTTCATGGACGAGGGTGAGATCGTCGAGCAGAACGAGCCGGAGGAATTCTTCAACAACCCGAAATCCGACCGGACCAAGCTGTTCCTCAGCCAGATCCTGTCGCATTAGGCATTCGATCCCAAGGTTTGCGGCCGCGCCGATCGCTCTCGTATCGGCCGGAAATCGCTTCGCCAAGCCGACGGATGGCGGCGGATGCCGCGAAACCGCCCTGCGTGTGCCTTCGCAACTATTTGAAAACAAGCCGTAATTTCGGGCAGTCAAGGGGTTACGGCGAACAAATCGGCGATCCTTGTCATTTGTTGACACGGGACTATCGACATGCGGCGGGGTCGGACCCGCGACGACGAAACATTATATGTTCTATATTCGTTCTAGCCCAAGAGAAATTTCTCCGCTTCGCACCGGACGGCCGGCGCGGCCCACCGGGCCGGATATTGCCATGTCCTACGGTTATTCCGTCGTCTGTCCGAAGCATTCGGCCGAAACGCTCGGCCGAAGAGCCGGCATCGCGGTGTTCCGCGATTGGCTGCTCGTCGAGGCCGAGCGTGCCGCGCTCGCGCGCCTGCTCGATACCGCGAATCGCTAAGGCACGCCGGCTGCGCCATACTAGGGTGCGGGGAGGGCTCTGCCATGGCCGATTCGATCTTCACCGACGATTTTACGTCCGATCCCTATTGGTGGGATGCCGCGCCGCGTCCGGAACCGGCGGGGGGAGAGCTCCCCGCGCGAGCGGATGTGGTCGTCATCGGCTCCGGCTATACCGGCCTGTCGGCTGCTCATACGCTGGCCCGAGGCGGGCGCGAGGTTCTGGTGCTCGAAGCCCAGCGCATCGGCGAAGGGGCCAGCACCCGCAACGGCGGCTATGCGGCGAAGATGAGCCTGTTCGGCTTCGGCGATCTGGCCACCCGGTTCGGGCTCGACATGGCGATCGCCATCCACAAGGAGACCAAACGTGGGCGCGACCATGTGCTCGGCCTGATCGAGCGCGAAGGTCTGGCCTGCATGTACAAGAACCCTGGCCGCTTCATCCCGGCGCGGACGAAGAAGCATTACGATGCGCTCGCGCGCGAACTGGACCTGATGCACCGGCATGTCGAGATCGAGGCCGATATGGTTCCTCCCGAGGCTCAGAGCCAGGAGATCGCTTCGAACTTCTATCACGGCGGCAAGCTTCTTCACGATTCGGGGGACCTGCACCCCGGTCTGTTTCACCAATCCCTGGCCGACCGCGCGCTGGCGGCCGGGGTTGCGCTGGCTGCGCGGACGCCGGTCCTGGGCATCCGGCGCGAGGGAGAGGGCTTCGAGGTCTCGACGAACCGGGGCCTGGTCCGGGCGCGCGATGTCGTGCTGGCGACGAACGGATATACGGACGCGGCGGTGCCGTATTTCCGGCGCCGCATTCTTCCGGTCAACAATTATACGATCACGATCGAACCTTTAGGGGAGGACCGGGTCCGCGCGATATTCCCCACGGGCCGCAACATGATCGACACGAGCTGGCTGTTCTATTCCTTCCGGCCGACGCCCGACGGTACCCGCATCAATTTCAGCGGCCGCACCGGCTACGCCGAACGCACGCCGCGGGACAACGCCCGGCTGCTCTATCGCAACATGCTCCGCGTCTTCCCGCAGCTCGACGGCGTGAAGATCAGCCATTGCTGGAAAGGCGGTATCGGCATGACCTTCGATTTCATGCCCCATATCGGCATGCGCGACGGCATGCATTACGCGCTCGGCATGAACGGTGCGGGGGTGCTGACCGGCCCTTTCCTGGGCGACAAGCTGGCCCGGCGCATCCTGGGCGAAGCGGATACGAAGACCGTGTTCGACGGCGAGCGTTTTCCGACCGTGCCGCTCTACACCGGGCGACCCTGGTTCATGCCCTTCGCGATCGGCTGGCTGGCGCTCGGCGAGGCGCTGGGGCGTTGATGCCGATTCGCGGCGGCATCAATCGTCGGTCTGGCGTTCCTCGGGTGTGCGGACATGGACCGGGATGATGCCGCTGGCGCGCGGGTCGTCGATGATGCCGTCGGCCTGGTCGTAGGGCACGAAGCCGGCACGTTGGTAGACCGACAGCGCACCCGGGTGATCGAAGTTGCAGGTGTGGACCCACAGGCGTTCGGGTTCGTGGCGCCAGGCGGCGTCGACCGTCCAGGTCATGAAATAGCGACCCAGCCCGCGCCCGATGAATTCGGGCAGGAGACCGAAATAGGCGAGTTCGATCTCATCGTCCTGGCGCCGGTCCAGTTCGGCGAAGCCGGCGGGCACCCCTTCGGCGTACAGCACGTAGATCTCGACCAGCGGGTCCTGGATGATTCCAGTCAGGGTGTCGTCGTCCTTCGCACGGCGTTCCCACCACAGCCAGGGCTCGCCAACCGTGTTGTAGAGATAGCGATAGAAGTGAACCGTCGGCCGCTCGGCGCGCATCAGGGCGACCTTGCGCCCCGTCGGGGTGACGAGCATGCGCTTGGGCGAGGCGCGCATTTCCAGATAGGTCACGACCTCGCGCAGCTTGCCCTTCGGCAATGGCTTGCGTTTCTTGCTGTCGTCCGCCTGCCTGCCGATTCGCGGAATGTCGTTCATGCTTGGCTCCCGATATACGCGGGGTTTCCTATACCGGATTCCGGAGGCCCTGTCGCAAGCGATGGATGGGTTCGATCGCCGCGCGCGGCGCCACTTCGAAGTTGTATGGCGATGTGATAAGATCATCCTGTTGTCCGTGCCGAAAGGACGATTAGTTTTTTCCGCACCAATGCGGGGCCGGCCGGGCCGACAGGGAGAATGGAGGAGCGATATGAAAACGAAAAAGACAAGCCCGAAGGCGTCCGGCATCGGCCGGCGTTCGGTTCTCAAAGGCGCCGGTTTGGGCGCGGCGGCGCTTGCCGTCCCGACCGTCCTGGTCCCGCGCAAGACGCGCGCGGCCATCAAGTTGACGACCCGCGATCCGGGGGGCCCTTACGTCGCCGCGATGGGCAAGGGCTTTTACGAGCCGTTCAACAAGGCGAACGAGGGCCGGATCGAGATCGTCGGCGTTGCGGGCAAGCATGAGCCGACTTCGCAGATCAAGTCGATGATCGATACCGGGACCTACACCTGGGATATGGCCTGCGGCATCAGCATTTCCGCCCATAATCTGTTGGCCGAAGCGGGCTATCTCGCGCCGCTGAATATCGACGACGATCCCAATGTGAAGGACGTGCCGGCGAGTTTCCGCACCGAGTTCATCCAGGGCATCGAGGTCTACACCACGGTCCTCGCCTACCGGACCGACGTTTATCCGGCTAAGGCCCCGGCTCCGACCGGCGGCTTCAAGGATCTCTGGGATGTCGAGGGCATTCCGGGCCGCCGCGGCCTGCGCAAGCATCCCTTCGATACGTTCGAAGAAGCGCTGATGGCGGCCGGCGTACCGGGGAACGACGTCTATGCGACGATGGCCGCGAAGGGTTTCGACCCGGTTTTCGCGTCGCTGGACAAGATGAAGCCGCATGTCGATATTTGGTGGACCGGCGGTGCCCAGACCTCGCAGCTCATCACCACGGGCGAGGTCGACATCATTCCGACCTGGAACGGCCGGGCCCAGGCCGCGATCGACAGCGGCGCGCCGGCGGCGATCTCCTGGAACCAGTCGCTATGGAGTTTCGCGGGCGCGGTCATCCTTCGCGACGGCCCGAACGTCGATGCCTGCCGCGAGTTCGCGGCCTTCACCGCACGGCCGGACCGCCAGGCGGAATTCGCCAAGCATCTCGCCTATGGCCCGACCAACCCGAACGCCTATAAGGACATCGCGCCGGAGCGGGCGGCCCTGCTG
>JABIRQ010000349.1 GCA_018699755.1 Rhodospirillaceae bacterium
CGCCGCCGCCGCCCTGCTGCTCGGCCGCGACTGGCCGTCCGGCCTGACCGAACACGGGTTGGAGGCCGCAATGCTCTCCCCCGCCCGCCTGACCACGAGAGAGGAGTTCACGCCATGAGCCGTTTTCACCGAATCACCGGCGACGCAGCCATGTTGAGCGACGCGGTGATGGACGACGAATACATCTTCCTGGCCGGGAAATGCTGCACCGACGTGCCGGGCGGCGAAGCGGCGCTGGGCGATATCCGGGCCGAGACCAAGGCGGCGATGGAGGCCCTGGGCGCCGCGCTGGCCAAGGTCGGGCATGATTTCTCGGACATCGTGACGGCCCGCGTCTTCCTGACCGAGGGCGAGGATTTCGACGGCATGAACGAGGTCTATACGGGGTATTTCAAGCCGGGCGAGATGCCCGCCCGCACTTGCGTCGGCGTCACCTGGATGGTCGGTGGCTGCCGGGTCGAGATCGACGGCGTCGCCCGCCGCCGGGACCCGAAGCAGCACTACGCCCGCCACGACCCGGAGGCCGAGCGGCACTGAGAGTCCTAGGCGTAGAGCAGGCGCAGGACGGATTGGAGGAGGACGTTGGCGCCCTTCTCTAGATAGGGCCAGTCGGTCCATTCGTCGCGACGGTGGCTGCGCCCGCCCTTGCTCGGCACGAAGATCATGCCGGCGGGCGCGACCCGGGAGACGACCTGAGCGTCATGTCCCGCTCCCGAGGGCATATCGACGAAGGGTAGGTCGAGCGCCTTGGTCGCCTCGCGGATGCGGGCTTGCACGTCGAGGTTCATCGCCGCCGCGAGGTTGCGCGACTGGTATTCGTAGCGCATGCCCAGGCGGTGCTTCTCCGCGATCTCCTTCGCCAGGGTCTCGCCCTTGGCGTAGAGCAGATCCACCTTGTCGTCCGAGACGTCGCGGATTTCCTGCATCATGGAGACTTCGTAGGGCACGATATTGGCCGCGCCGGGCAACAGGTCGACGATACCGAAGGTGATGCGCGCGCGGTCCTTGGTCCCCTCGTCTAGCACGATCCGGCGCATGCGATAGGCGTATTCCGCCGCGCCCGTGAAGGCATCCTTGCGCAGGTCCATGGGCGTGGTACCGGCATGGTCCGGCTCGCCCTCGAAGATAACCCGGGTGTGGTTGATGCCGACGATGGCCTCGACTACGCCGATGGGAAGCTCGCTCTGCTCAAGCACCGGACCCTGCTCGATATGAATCTCGACATAGGCCTTCACGTCTCCTTGCGGGCGTTGGGCCTCGGGAATGCGCGCCGGATCGAAGCCCGCGCCCTTCATCGCATCGGTCAGCTTCTTGCCGTGGGGGTCGGTGGCGTGGGCGACCTCCTCCAGGTCGAGCTGGCCGGCCATGGCCTTGGAGCCCATGCAATCGAGGAAACGCCCCTCCTCCTCGACGAAGGCGGCGCATTCGAAGCCGAACGGCAGGTCGAGGCCCGAATCCTTAAGGCTGCGGGCGACCTCCAGGGCGGAGAGCACGCCGAGGGCGCCGTCGAGTGGGCCGCCGTCGGGCACCGTGTCGATATGCGAGCCGCTCATCACACAGGGGCCATCCTGCGGCCCGACCCGGCCGAAGGTGTTGCCCGCGGGATCGTCGCGGCCCTCGATCCCGGCCTCCGCCATGCGCGCCTTAAGCCAGGCGCGCGCCTCCTCGTAGGGCGGCTCGAAGGCGTGGCGACCCAGCGCGCCCTCGGGCGAGCGGCCGATCTTGGACAGGGTCTCGATGTCGCTTTTCAGGCGCGACATGTCGATGCGCAGATCCTTCCACTCGGCCATGGCCGTCTCTCCGATATGCAATTCTCGCCGGCCCTTGCGGGTCGAACCTCTTCCACTCCCACCCTAACCCTCCCCCACAAGGGGGGAGGGTCATGCGTGGTCCGCGTCCTAGACGACGACCAGTTCCAGCGGCAGGCCGTTCAGGACCTCGCAGCCGTTCTTGGTGACGCGAACAGTGGCGCTGAAGCCGATGCCGGCCTCGCGGTACTTGAGCACCAGCGGGACCATGTGGAAGGTCATGTTCTCCTCGAGCTTGCGCTTCTCGCCCTGACGCAGGCTCAGGATCTGGCCCTCGCCCCAGTCGGGGGGAAAGTTCACGCCGATCGAATAGCCCAGGCGATGACGCCAATAATCGCCGAAGCCCGCCTTCTTGACGACGTTGCGCGCGGCCGTGTCGACCTGCTCGCAAGTCACGCCCGGCTTGATCTTGTCGCAGGCGGCCTGAACCGCACCGATGACCGCGTTGGACATGTCGCGCACCAGCTTGGTGGGTTCGCCCACATTGGCGCAGCGCATGATCGCGGCGGCGTAGCGGTTCACGTTGGCGGAGACCTCGAAATAGACCGGGTCGCCTTCCTCGATCACCGTGTTGCGCCAGCTCTGATGCGGCAGACAGGTCCGCTCGCCCGTCAAAACGAAGGGCGGCAGGCCGTAATACTGGCTGCCGTTGTCGATCAGGACATGGTTGACCTCGGCCGCGACATAGTTGTCGGTCACGCCGCCGGCGATGGCGTCGATTCCGGCCTGGACCGCGCGATCGAGGATGCGCGCGGCCTTGCGCATGGTCGCGACTTCCTCGTCCGATTTCACGACGCGGGCTTCCTCGACGATCTTCGAGCAATCGACGATCTTCGCCTTGGGGAACTGGGCCATCAGGCCCTCGTATTCCGCGACCGAATGGAACCAGCCGGTCTTCTCGACCCCGATGCGCTTGTTGTCGAGCTTGAGGCGCTTGATCACCCGACCCGTGACCTCGACCGGAACCTCCCAGTCCCACACGATCTCGACCCCCTCGGGGAACGGCAGCCAGGTGTATTCCGGCACGTTCAGGGATTCGAAATTGCGCATGACCAGGATCGGCTGCCCACCCCGGGGCACGATCAGGTTGTGATAGCCGTAATAGCCCGGCGTCTCGTAGCCGGTGAGGTAGCAGATGTTCTCCGGCCCGCGGACCATCAGAACGTCGACCCCGGCCTTTTCCATCGCCTTGGTGACGACGTCGTAACGACGCTGATACTCGGCAACGGAAAAATTCAGGCGGTGGTGGTCCATCATGTTCGGCGCAAAGGCCGATGTCTTCGACTTCGAGGCTTTTTTGGCCATGTCCCCTCTCTCTCCCTAGTCGTAATGCGCCGGGCGGCCCGTGCCGCCCGAACGCGGGTTCACGCAGGTTTGCTTTCAGGTTCGCTCTTTCCGGCGGACGACTCCCCCGCCAGGTGGGGTCGAATCAGGATGGCGAGCTGGCGCTTGGCCTTGGCTTTCGCCTTGGCCGGCGTCAGCCTCGCATCCTTGATCATGCGATAGAAATGAAAATCGATAACGGCCCAGACCATCTCGGCCAGGTCGCCCTTCTTCTCACCGTCGCGCAGGGCGTCGCGGGCGATCAGACGCCCGACCAGCTTCTCGACCTGGCGGCGCACCATGCCGTCGAGATCGACCCGCATATCATCGGCAACTCCGGGGGCCATGTTGACCGCCGTGATCTGCCGCCAGGCCGGGCGGTCCATCACGTCGAGCGCCTGGTCGAAGGTCATATCGATATAGCGGTCCATGGCTAGGATGGGATCCGCTGGCGGATCCTCCAGCAGCGAGCGCCGAGCCTTCTCGACGAGCTTGTGATGGCGCACGCCGAGGGCATGGATCAATCCGTCGCGCGAGCCGAAATAGTTGTAGACGGTGACGGGCGAAACCTCGGCCCGGCCGGCGATGGCCTCGACGCTGACTGCGTCCAGGCTCTGCCCACGGAACAGAATCTGGGCCGCATCCAGGATCGCGTTGGCCCGCCGGCTTTTCTGACGTTCGCGCAAACCGCTCATGGCGGCGCCTTCTAGCACGGCTCCAGCGGTCTGGTAAGACGCCTAAAAACCTTTAGACGCCTTCAACCGCAGGCCGCTATTTCACGATCAGCTTCGGCGGGATTTTGGAGAACGGCTCGCAGCCCGTCTCGGTGACCCGGATCGTGTGGCTAAGGCAGACGCCGATCTCGCGGTATCGCTGGATCGCCGGGATGATGTGGAAGCACATGTTCGGCTCAAGAAGGCGCATTTCCTGGTTGCGCAGGCTCAGGATCTGGCCCTCGCCCCAATCGGGTGGAAAGCTGACGCCGATGGAATAGCCAGCGCGGTGGGGGTGGTATTCGCCAAGGCCGCGTTCGACGATCGCATTGTGCGTCGCCCAATAAACCGCGTCGCAGGTCACTCCCGGTTTGATCGTACCCATGGCGGCGGCCAGCGCGGCCTCGGACGCCTCGGCGAACTTGCGGACCTCGTCGCCAGGTTCGCCATCGCAGACACAACGCAGTATGGCCACGTTGTAGCGGTGCTTGACGGCCGAGAGTTCGAAAAACACGACATCGCCCTTCTCGACCGTGCGGCCTTGCCAAGTCGCGTGGGTGACTGAGGCGCGAGGGCCGGAACAGACGAAATTCGGCAGGCTGGGATATTCGCTGCCCAGACGGACCAACACCTCATGAACCGTTGCGGCGATCTGGTCCTCCGGATCCCCGGACCGGACCGCGTCGATTCCAGCCTGGGTCCCCTGGTCGAGGATGTCCGAACAGATGCGCATGAGCGCGATTTCCTCGTCCGACTTAACGACGCGCGCCTCTTCGACAATGCCCGAGCCATCGACAACCGTCGCGTCCTTCAGCGCGGCGATGACCCCTTTGTACTCGGCGACAGTCGAGAAAAATGACGCCTCCTCGACACCGATACACTTGTCACCCAGGCCACGATCTCGCACCTCTCGAATCGTCACATCCCAGGGAACCTCATGATCCTCGACCGGCGAGGTATCGACCAGCCAGGAAAACTCGGCCGCGTTCATCGCTTCGAGGCGGCGCACCACAAGCACCGGCTCCTGATCCATCGGAACGATCAGGCAGTGATAAGCGTAGTAACCCGGCGTCTCATAGCCCGTCAGATAGCAGATGTTCTCGGGCGTCCGGACGAGCAGGACATCGATCCCCTTCTCGGCCATACCCGCTTGGACCAATGACCAGCGCCGTCGGTATTCACCCTCGGTGAAGGCTAGCCTGTCATGGATGTTCATCTTCGGCGCATACGCCATTCTACCCTCCCTCTTCGAATCGCGGCGCGAAGCGCCAGCAGCCCATCGGGCCCGATTTGTCCGTAAGCGGAATCTCGGCGCTACTCGCGGAAAGCAAGCGGCCGAATCCGCCCATCGCCATGTCAGATAGCACAGCCGGGTGAGTTTTGTGAAGTTATCTAAAGTTTTTTTGACAACTTCACATACCTACACCTTTACTTGACGATCAGCGGATAGGGCAGTTTCGAGAAAACCTCGCAGCCGGTCTCGGTCACCCGAATCGTCTGGCTGACGCAGACGCCGACCTCGCGGTAGCGCTGCACCGCCGGGATGATGTGGAAGCACATGTTCGGCGCCAGGGTCCGCATCTCCTTGTTGCGCAGGCTGCGGATCTGGCCTTCGCCCCAGTCGGGCGGAAAGCTGATGCCGATGGAATAGCCCGCGCGGTGCGGGTTGTACTGGCCCAACCCGCGCTCGACGATGGCGTTGTGGCTGGCCCAGTAGACCGAGTCGCAGGTCGCACCGGGCTTGATCGCATCCATCGCCGCAGCAAGGGCCGCTTCGGTCGCGTCGGCGAATTTGCGGGCCTCGTCGCTCGGCTTGCCGTCGCAGACGCAGCGCAGGATGGCGACGTTGTAGCGATGCTTGACGGCCGACAGCTCGAAGAACACCACGTCGCCCTTCTCGACCTTGCGGCCGCGCCAGGTGGCATGGGTGACCGAGGCGCGCGGCCCCGAACAGATGAAATGTGGCAGGCTGGGATATTCGCTGCCCAGGCCGACCAGCACCTCGTGCACCGTGGCCGCGATCTGGTCCTCGGTGCGCCCGGCCTTGGTCGCATCGATGCCGGCCTGCATGCCCTTGTCCAGAATGTCGGAACAGACGCGCATCAACGCGATCTCCTCGTCCGACTTGATCAGCCGGGCTTCCTCGATGATGCCCGTGGCGTCCACCACCTTGGCACCCTTGAGGCCGTCCATCACCGCCTCGTATTCGGCGATGGTCGAGAAGAAGGATGCCTTCTCGACGCCGATGCGCTTGTCGGCCATGCCGCGGTTGAGAACCTCGCGGATCGTCACTTCCCAGGGAATCTCGTGGTCGTCGACCGGCGCGGACTCGGTCAGCCA
>JABIRQ010000350.1 GCA_018699755.1 Rhodospirillaceae bacterium
CGGGGCCAACGGCTCGGGCAAGACGACCCTGCTCAAGCTCATGCAGGGGCTGTACCGACCCGAGGTCGGACGGGTGCTACTCGACGGCGCGGACGTCAAACAGCTCGCGCGCAAGGATTTGGCGCGCTGGATCGGCTATGTGCCGCAGGACCTGTTCCTGTTCGCCGGCACGGTCCGCGACAATATCGCCAAGGCCGACCCGGAGGCATCGGACGAGAAGATCGTCGCGGCGGCCCGTCTGGCGGGCCTGCACGAGCATGTCATCGACATGCCCCAGGGCTATGCGACCGAAATCGGCGAAGCCGGCCAGCGTCTGTCCGGAGGCATGCGCCAGCGCCTGGCCATCGCCCGCGCCCTGATCGGCGATCCGCCCGTCCTGCTGCTCGACGAACCCTCGGCCAGCCTCGACCGGCGCGCGGAAGAGGCGCTGCGCGACACCCTTACCGGGCTTGGCCGCGACCGCAACGTGATCGTCGTGACCCACAGCCCGATCCTGCTGCCGGCCTGTGCGAACATCGTCGCGCTCGAGAAAGGGCGGATCGCGATGGCCGGGCCGACGGTCGAGATTCTGCCCCGCCTGTTCGGATCGCCTCCGGAGCGAGGCGGTGCGGAGAGCGGGGAAGGGGGACAGGCCCCGGTACGGAGCGAGCAGGCATGAGCCGCCTGGCAACCTTGGAAGGACGCAACCCCGCGGCGGGCTGGCGCCTGGTGGCCTGGGTGCTGATCGCACTGCTGGCGGGGATGGCCGTGTGGGCCAATTTCGCGCAGCTCGACGAAGTCTCGGTCGCGCCCGGCGAGGTCGTGCCCCAGGGCCGCGTCAAGACGATCCAACATCTGGAGGGCGGCATCATCATGAGTATCGAAGTCGCCGAAGGCGACGTGGTGCGCGCCGGGGACCGTCTCGTCCAGATCGATCTGGGGCTTTCGCCGGTCAATCAGGCCGAACTGGACGTCAAGCTCGACGCCCTCATCCTCAACCGGGCCCGCCTCAATGCCGAGGCCAAGGGCATTCCGCTCGACCTGCCGACCGAGGTTGCGGCGCGCCGTCCCGGTTTCGCCGCTCGCGAGCGCGAAGCCTATGACGCCCATAAACGGGAATTGGTCAGCTCGCTCGCGGTTCAGCAGGAGAAGATACGCCAGGAGGAGCGGAAGCTCGGCGAGCTGAAGGCCAAACGCCGGGCGACCCAAGGCGATCTGGCTCGGCTGCGGGAAATCAAGGCGATTTCGGACAGCCTGCTCGAAGAGGGATTGACCTCGAAGCTGGAGCATATCCAGACCGTCCGCTCCGTCGAAAAACTGCAAGGGGAGTTGGCGACCATCGCCCAGTCGATCCCGCGCGCCGAATCGGGCATCGCCGAGGCGTTGGAGCGGTTGAACGAACTGACCTTGGAGCGCCAATCCATCGCCTATGAGGAGTTGGGCCGCGTCGAGATCGAGATCGCGCGCACCCGCGAGCTGTTGGAACGGGCCGACGATCAGGTCAGCCGCACCGTGATCCGCAGTCCAACCGAAGGCGTGGTCAAGAACCTCAACTACAACACCGTCGGCGGCGTCATCAGGCCCGGCGAAACGATCATGGATATCGTGCCGGTCGAGGAAAAGCTGGAGATCGAAGCGCGTCTGCATCCCGTGGATCGAGGCTATGTCCAGGAAGGCCAGCGGGCGCGGGTCAAGATCTCGACCTACGACTTCATCCGCTATGGCGGGCTGGACGGGGAGGTGGTGGCCATCGCCCCGGATTCCACCATCGACCCCGAGGGGAACCCGTATTTCCGGGTGGTGGTCGAGACGGACCGAGCCTATCTCGGCGATGAACCGGGGCAATTCCCGATCACGCCGGGCATGCAGGCGACGGTCGATATCCACACCGGCGAACGATCGGTCCTGAACTATCTTCTCCGACCGGTCCTGAAACTGCGCCACGAGGCGTTCCGCGAACGCTGACGGCCACTGATGAAGAGGGGGCCGCCGGGTTGCGGCCAATAGAGGGGGAGGGGGCCATGTCGATACGGTTCAACCGGGTCATCCACACGATCGATTCCCATACCGAAGGCAACCCGACCCGGGTGATCACCGGCGGCGTTCCGATCCCGCCGGGCAAGAGCCTGCTGGACAAGCGCGAATGGCTATGGCGCCACGACGACGGGCTGCGTCGGCTGTTGAACTTTGAACCGCGCGGCAGCGCAATGATGTGTTCCGTCCTGCTGCTGCCCCCGGTCGCCGAGGAAGCCGATTTCTCGGTCGTTATCATGGAGCAGGACGAGTACGTCCCCATGTGCGGCCATTGCATGATCGGCACGGCGACGACGGTGCTGGCCAACGGCATGGTTCCGGCGGTGGAACCCGTGACCACGGTGACCTTCGAAACCCCCGGCGGATTGGTACGCTGCGACGTCAGCGTGGAAGACGGGAATATCGGTGCGGTCGCCCTGACCAACGTGCCGTCCTTCGTCCTCCACCAGGGCAAGACGCTGACTGTGCCGGAACTGGGAGAGATCGGGGTGGATGTCGCCTATGGCGGCGATTTTTATGCCTATATCGACGCCGATGCGATCGGCCTGGACATCGGCCCGCAGAACGATGCGGAGATGATCCGCCTCGCCAATCTCATCATCCCGGCGGTCAACCAGCAGCTCGAAATTCGCCACCCCGAGCGTCCGGACATCAACCGCTGCTATCAGACCTTCTATCACTCGCGGAACACGACGACGGGCGATTATCGCCAAACGATCATCGCGCCGCCCGGTGCGCTGGACCGGTCCCCCTGCGGCACCGGGACCTCCTCGCGCATCGCCATGCTGTTGACCCGGCAGGAAATCGGCCTGGGCGAAACCCGGTCTTTCGAGGGTCCGTTGGGAACGGTATTCCAAGGCGAGGCGGTCGATTCGCAAGAGCGCGACGGCATCTTATACGTCACGCCGAAGGTGTCCGGCCGGGCCTATGTCACCGGTTTCCACCAATTCGTGCTCGATCCGGAAGACCCCCTGCCTCAGGGTTTCCGCTTCGGCGCGCCGCCTCGGGACGTGCCCATGCCCAGCCGCTAGCGGGCCGGGGCGCTATTCGCCCTTGCCCTCTTCGGTTTTCGGCTCTTCGCCGTCGATGGGCGAACCGTCGAGGTCGAAAAACTCGACCTCCGCCGCCTCGCGCTCGGCCGTGACGAGTTCGGTCAGGACCTCCCGTTCGATCTGCTGCTCGATCTGGGCCCGGACCTCCTCGAGAGGCGAGGGCTCGCTCATGCGCCGGTCCTCGACCTTGATGATATGCCAGCCGAACTCCGTCTGGACCGCGGTCTCGCCGAATTCACCCGGCTCGATCGCCGCCGCCGCCTTGGCGAAAGGCTCCACCACACGGTCGTCGGTGAAATAACCAAGATCCCCGCCCTGGGGCGCGGAAGGACCGGTCGAACGTTCCTCCGCCACGGCGGCGAAATCGGCGCCGCCCTTGAGTTCGATGAGGATCGACTGGGCCTGGGCCTCGGTCTCGACCAGGATATGACGGGCCCTGGTCTCCTCGACCGGCGGATTGGCTGCGACATAGGCTTGGTATGCGGTCTCGACCGCCTCGTCGGTCACGCGCTTGGCCAGTTCGCGCGCGACATGGACCTGAAACAGAACCTGCTTGCGCAACTCGTTCAACCTGTCCTGCACCTCGGGGGCGTCGGCCGGGACTGAACGCTCCGCGGCCTGGCGCAGGAGCACGATATCGACGGCCTGCTGCAGAGCCATCGGATAGAAAATCTCGATATTCTCCCGGTACTGCTCAGGCAAGCTCTCCAGCACCGCCGAGAGATGAATCTCTTCGCCGTTCGCGATCGCGACGACAGGATCGTCCGCGGACTCCTCGTCGGCGAAGGTTGGGGCGGAGAAACAGATCAGGGCGAGAAGCGAGGCGGCCGAAACGGCTGCGCGACGAAAAACGGACATGACCGAAAATCCTTGGGAGGGGATAGGAGAGGGGAATGCGGCGCGGCCGCAAAAACGGCGCGGAGCCTAACATCCCCTGCTGAACCCTGCCAACCTGCCGCGCCTCGATGGGCGCGCCCGGTTAGGCTGCGGTCTTGGTTTCCTGCGCTTCGCTCTCCGGGGAGGTCTCTTCGCCCGCCGTTCTTCCGATCAAGCCGTCGAGCAGGCTGGAAAGATTGTCGGCCCGCGGACTGGTCATGACGCCGCGGTCGTCAACCATAGGGGAATCAACCCAGATCGCGCCTGCCTTCTCCACATGGGGACGCAGGCTCTCGTCCGTGCTGGCCTTTCGGCCGGCGAGGACGCCGGCAGCGGCGAGGACGGCCGTGCTTTCGCCGACGGCGGCGATGGGCTTGCCGGACTTCGCAAACTCGCCGATGAAGGCGAGGGCGCCAGGATCTTCCATCAGCTTGAGCGCATTGCGTTCGCCGCCCGGCAAGAACAGGGCATCGAAGGAATCGGGCTTGGCGTCCGGCAATTCATCCTCGACCAGATAATGATTGCCCCATTGACCGTCGTGCCAGCCATGGGCAAGCCCGTTCTTGGGAGAGACGGTGCGGACCAGAGCGCCGACTTGGCTGAAAGCCTTCTTTGCGGCGGCATATTCCATTTCCTCGAACCCGTCCGTGATCAGGATGGCCGTCCGCTTGTTGTCCAGAAGAGTCTCGCTGCGCCGGGGCATCGAATGGTCCATGTGTCGCTCCTTTTCGGTGGGAAGTTCGTCGTTTTTCAGCATTTCGCAACTGCGGCAAGTGCGCAAAAGCACTTTCTCTCGCAGGGAGAAAAGCATCACTCTCTTCAGAGGCGCGTGGAATTGAAAGCTGATTTGAAAAGCAATATATGGTGTGGCCAAAATCCTGTCAAATTCAAATACTCGAATATGCGTTTCTAGTAAAATAGTATTTTGGTCAGTTGTTTTTTCGAAATATACGTTATTCGTTTGCTGGATGTTTTTATATTTCTTAGAAACATTAAAATACTCAGATCGATAATAGCGATTAATTATGTTTTTCAATATAAATACTTCGTATCATCTTTATACTATCGGCGCGCTTCATGCTTTTGCATTGCAGCATAACGACGGCCCGGAGCGCGGCGCACGGGCCGTTTGGCATTCTGGTGCGGCGACATCGCCGAAATGGTCTCGGTCGACAATGGAACGGTGGCGCCGGGCCAGAATTCAAGCGAGTACGGTGCCACGATCAGGAGGAATTGGCCCCGCCGGAAAACTCTCCGCGCGATCAGCTCTGAACCCCTACATCCGGCCGACCGTGCTGGCAGTCGAGTTGGAGGGCTCGTCCATCGGCGGCATGCGCCAAGCCAGTCGGTTCGTCTCGGGCCGCGCTGAAATGGGCGCCCCGCGCACTTCGCGCAACAGCTTGCCCAGGATCGCGTCCTGGAAGTCGACGAAATCGCGCGCGACCATGACGAAGGATGACCACCCGCCGATGACGTATTTGTCGTAATAGGCGTCGAGGCCCGGTTCCTCGTTCAGGATCGCCAAGGCGTTGATCGTTACCCCCTGCACGATCGCGGCTTCGCGCACCATCTCGGGCGGCAAGCCTTGATTGGTGCGGCCGTCGCCGCTGATGTCGATGACCTTGCGTTCGCCCTCATACCCGTTGAGGTCGAACTGCGGAACGGCGCGGCGGATCAGCTCGCCAATCGCCGTGGAGCCGAAGCTGAAGGCGCGTGGGGTGTTTTGGATCGCCGCGGCGAAAGCCTCCGCGTCGGCGCTGTTGCGGATATGCGCCCAATCGACGGACATCTCCTGCTGCTCGGCGCTGGCCCATTGCACCAAGGTCACGGCAACTCCCTGATCTCCGAGTCCTTGGATCGCCTCAATCAGGTCCGGGTTGCGAAAGGCCGCCGCGTAGCCGTTCATTTGCAGGCTAAACTCTTCGAAATTCACGCTCGAGGAGGTGTCGACCGCAAGGACGAGTTCCAGATGGACGGGTGTTCCCTGGGCCCGGGCCGGCTCGGCCAGACCGATGAAGGCCATGCCGAAAGCCCAAACCCCCAACCACCCGAGGGCCGCGCGGCGAAAGCGGGGGAAGGGGCGATGTGTGCGCATGGTCGATACCTAGCGCAGCCTCACGCGATCACCAGTCCGCCGCTCACGATCATGGTTTCGCCAGCCATATAGGTGTTCGCGTCGCTGGCCAGGAATGCCACCGCTTCGGCGATTTCTTCCGGCTTGCCACCCCGTTTCATGGGAATCCTGGGAGCCAGGTTTTTCATATAGTCGTTCTGCTGCATCGGCCCTGTCTCGACCGCGCCCGGCGCCACGCCGTTCACCAGAATGCCTTCCGGCGCATAGGCCAAGCCCATGGTCCGTGTCAGGCTGATGACGCCCGCCTTGGCCGCCGCGTAATGGGCCATCTGCGGAAAGGCTACGAAACCGTCGACCGAGGCGATGTTGACGATACGCCCGGCGCCGTGGCCGCGCATATGCTCGACCGCCGCAACGGAGAGATGGAAGACCGCTCGCAGGCAGATATCGAAGATCAGGTCCCATTCCGGATCCTCGATCTCCTCCATCGGGGTGCGGATATAGACACCCGCGTTGTTGACCAGGGCATCGACCCGGCCCAGGGCCTGGGCGGCTTGGCGGAAGGCGTCGTGACACGCCGCGCGCGGGCCGAGTTCGGCCGCGACCGGATAGGCTTCGCATCCCTGGTTCGACAGAACGCCGACCGCGGCGTCCAGGGCCGCAGCGTCCTTGTCGATCAGCGCCACTCGCGCGCCTTTTCCAGCCAGGACATGGGCGATGGCGTTGCCGATTCCCCTCGCCGCGCCGGTCACAACGACTGATTTGCCTTGCATGGTTGTTCTTCTCCCGGGATTCGGATTTGGGGCGCCGTCGCCGCTCAAGGCGCGGCGTTGGGTAGGACGACGAGCTGCGAGATGACGACGTTCGGCGGCTGCGACACGGCGAAGGCGATCGTGTTGGCGATATCCTCCGGGACCAGGCATTCGCCGAAGTCGTCATAGAATTTTTGGGCCTTTTTCGGGTCGCCCTCCCAACGCTGAAAGGCGAATTCGGTCCGCACCAAACCGGGCAGGACCTCGGTCACGCGGATTCCGGTGCCGCGATAGTCCTTGCGCAGGGATTCGGAAAAGCCGTGGACGGCGTACTTGCTGCCGGCGTAAATCGTGCCTCCCGCATAGGGCGTGAAGCCGGAAACCGAGCCGATATTCACAATATGGCCAAGATCGCGTTCGATCATCCCGGAAATGACAGCGTAGGTGATCCGTATGAGGCCGGTGACATTCGTTTCGATCGTGCCGACCCAATCCTCGATATCGCCCTGGTCGAAGCGCTCGCGCCCGCCTTTGTCGCCGCCGGCGTTGTTGACGAGGATCGCGATCTCGCGCCAGTCGTGGGACAGGGAGGCGAGGGCGCCGTCGATCGAGGCTGGATCGGTCACGTCCAGGACGAGGGGAAGCCCCTTGTCGCCTAGCCCGGCCGCCACCTCCTCGACCCGGTCCGCGCGCCGACCGGCACAGATTACACGGCAGCCCAGGGCAGCGAGGGCCTGGGCGGTCGCCGCGCCGATGCCGCTGCTTGCGCCCGTGACGAGCGCGATTGAACCGGGACGGGGCATGGTGGCCTCGTTCATGTCGATCTCCTTTTTCGGTCAATGTCTCGCGGGCCAAGGCGGCCTTCGCCGGTCGGCGGCGATGGTAGAGCATCGCGCACCTAGCGGCCAAGTCCGGGAGGGGCGCTCATGATGAAGGTTTTGCGTTGGACCGCCCGGCTTCTGGGCGGATTGATTCTGGCCGTGGGGCTGCTTTGCGGAGGCATCGCCCTGTGGCTTTACGCCCAAGATCCCGAGACGGTCGTCGATGCGCCGCCAGCCGCCTATCGCCTTGTCTCGGAAAGGCGCGAAGCGGTTCTGCGCAACGGCGAGGCGCGGCTCGACCTGATGCTGATCTTCCGCGCGGACTCGGTCGCCGCCCCGCTGCGCATGACCGTCAGCCTGCCCGCCGATATCGACGCACAGCGCAACCTTCCGGTGCTTCTCTTGCTGGGCGGGCTGGATTCCGGGCGCGAGAGCCTGGACCGGATGCCGCCGCTCGGTCGAAATGCGATGGTCGGTTTTGAATACGCGCGCAACGACCTGATCCTCGACCGCAGCGCCTCGGTGTTGAGCCGAGCCATGGCGGTGCGGGACGGCGCCGTCGAGACTCCGGCGCAGATCGCCGCCGCGCTTGCCTGGTTGGGCGCACAGCCCTGGGCGGACGAGACGCGAATCAGCATCCTGGGCTATAGCCTCGGGGCGATCTTTGCGCCCGCGGGGCACCGGGCGGCGGAACGCGCCGGAGTGACCGTCGCCGCCGATATCCTGGCCTTCGGCGGCGCGGACTTGGATCTGATTCTGCCCTACGCCATCAAGTTCGACCCGCCGGCCCTGCGCAGGTTGGCGGCGGGCGTTGTCGCCCTCATGCTGCGGCCGATCGATCCGCGCTTCCATCTGCCCTATTTGCGGGGCCGTTTCATGCTGATCGAGGCGGAGGAGGACGAACTGATCCCGCCGGCCGCCCAGGCCCTGTTCGTGGAACTGACCCCCGAACCCAAAACGGTTCACAGAATCCCAGGAGACCACATCAACCCGCGCGACACCGTTGTGCTGATGAAAGTCGTGGACCTGTCGACGGCCTGGCTGCTGGAAGTCGGCGCCGCGAACGTGCCGACGCCCTAAGGCCGAAATCGCGCGGTCCGAGGCGGGATAGGGGCGGTGCCTAGCGCGTGACCAGGCAGTCGTATCCCGCGCTCTTGAGCTCGGCGCAAAGTCGACCCGCCGAACCCTTGGCCATCGGGCCGACCCGCAGGCGATACCAAACACCCTTGCTGGCGCCGAGGTCCACCGGCTGCACCGCGTGAGAAAGGCCGCCGAGAAGATCCGGCCGCTCGCCTGAAACCTTTTCCCACCAACGTTCGCTGCGTGCCGGATTGCGGAACGAGCCGAGCTGCACCCATGAATCGCCCGCTGCCGGCATTGGGGCGGCGGCCGGTGCCGGCAGCGGCGCAGGCTGGACGGCGGGCTGCGGGGCGGGTTTTGCCTGAGGCGCGGGCTGGGGCGCGGGTTGGGTTTGAGGAGGTTGCGGGGGCGGGGGCGGCGCTTGGGCCGGGGGCGGCGGAGCCTCTCGAGCCTTGGGTGCATGAGCCGCTCCGCCTCTTCCTCTGGCGGTGGCAGCGCGCTGGAGCGGAGGAGGAGGAGTGGGGCGGCGGCGTCCTTGATCCACCACCCGGCCGATGCCGATGCCCGCAG
>JABIRQ010000352.1 GCA_018699755.1 Rhodospirillaceae bacterium
AGCCGCCGCCGAACGCCTGTCCGCCCGGTTCGGCCGCGACGTGCCCTGGCATGTCATCGACATGCGCGAGCGGGCGAATGTCGCCGCCTATCTCGCCTCCGTCGCACCCATCGACCATCTGCTGCTGCCCGGCGCCAACGTCTATCGCACCAGCTTCGCCGATCTCGACGAGGAACTGGCGCGCGCCAGCTTCGACGCCAAGATGTGGGCGCCCTTCTTCGCCGCCTATGACGCCCGCCCGCATATGCGCAAGGGCGGCTCCATCATCTTCTACACCGGCCTGGCCAACCGGCGGCCCGTGCCGGGCTACGTCGTCGGCGCGATCATCGACGGCGCGCTCGACGCCGCCACCCGGTCTCTGGCCCATGAGCTTGCGCCCGAGGAATTGCGGGTCAACTGCATCTCCCCCGGCATCATCGAAACCGCCTATGTCGAACGCATCCCGGTCGAGGTGAAGGAGGAACTCTTCTCCGCCTACGCGACGAAGGTGCCGGTCGGCCGTGTCGGCCAGGCCGAGGACTGCGCCAAGGCGGCCATGTATCTGATGACCACCGGTTTCGTCACCGGCGCCGTGCTGAGGGTCGACGGTGGTATCGAAAGTGCCCCCTGATATGGGAAAGATGGGGACCGTCCTTGTCACCGGCGCGGCTGGCTGTATCGGGGCCTGGGTTGTGGCCGAGCGGGCGAAGGCGGGTCTGCCGGTCCATGTCTTCGACCTGTCCGACGACCGGCGTCGCCTGCGCCTGCTGCTCGACGACGAGAGCGCCGCTTCCGTGCCGTGGACCACCGGCGATATCGCCGATTTCGATGCCGTGACCCGCGCGGTCGAGGCGAGCGGAGCGACAGCCGTCGTCCATCTCGCCGCCCTGCAGGTGCCGTTCTGCCGGGCCGATCCGGTGGCCGGCGCCAGGGCCAATGTGGTCGGCCAGGTCAATGTGCTGGAGGCCGCCCGCAGCGCGGGCATCCGCAACGTGGTCTATGCCAGTTCCGTCGCCGCCCTGCCGGTCGCGGGCGCGGCGCGCCCCTCGACCCTCTACGGCGTCTTCAAGCAGGCGGACGAGGGCGCGGCCGATATCTACTGGCGCGACTGGGGGGTCGCTTCGGTCGGGTTGCGCCCCCACACGGTCTACGGCGCCGGGCGCGACCAGGGCCTGACCAGCGCACCGACCCGGGCGATGGTCGCGGCCGCGGCGGGCGAACCCTTCACCATTCCCTTCGCCGGCCCGCTCCAGTTCCAGCACGCCCGCGACGCGGCGCGCCAGTTCCTCGCCTGCGCAGAGGCGGCGGTCGAGGGCGCCCCTGTCCTCGATCTGGGCGGCCCCGTCGTCACGGTCGAGGAGATCGTCGCGGCGATCCGCGTCGAGGTTCCGGATGCCGAAATCGCTTGCGAAGGCGATCCGCTGCCCTTCCCAGCGGAGGGCGACGGCGGCCCTCTCGATGCCTTGATCGACGATATCGGCCGCACTCCGCTGGCCGAGGGAGTGCGCGAGTCCATCGCCGCCTTCCGCGATCTCCTCGCCCGAGGCCTCGTCGCGGTCGACTAGGCCGCCCGCGCGTCCTTCAAGCGAAGCGCAGCAGGGGGCGGATCGCTTGCATGGTCCGGGGGATGAATTGTGGACGGACCAGGCGCTCGTCGTAGGGGGCCATCCGCCGGGCGTTCTCGCTCTGGCACAGATCGACGAAGTCGCGCACGTTCAGGTCGATGCCCATCGCGCCGTGGCCGGTCGCGGTGAAGGCGTGGGTGCTCGCCGCGTCGTCGTTCCCGCCGATCCCGCCGCGCGCCATCTCGACCCGGGACCAGGCCTTCAGTGCGATGGCCTTGGCGCGGCTGGCGAGAAATCCGGGCTTGCGCCAGGCCGGCCGGCGCGCTGTCTCCCAGGCGATCCAGTTGGCGAAGAACAGGATATGGCGCGCCTCCTCCTGGATCACCGGCTCGAAGACCTCGACCAGTTCCGTCGGGAAAAAGCCCGAGTCCTGGGCCAGGCGAAACAGGCCGAAGGCGAAGAAGGAATCGAAGCATTCGCCATAGCCGGTGCTCATGAACGCCCCTGCCGGATCGGTCGGCACGGGGAAGTCCGGCTCCGGCTCGAGCGGAATGCCGTAGAACCGGATCATATGTTCCAGCACGTCCTTGTGGCGGCGCTCCTCGAAGGCGTTGAGGGAGACGGCCTCCTTCAGCAGCGGGTCGGACAGGAAATCGGCGAAGACCTGCATGCGCATCGAAGTCTCGCTCTCCGTCTCCACCGCGACCTGCCAGAAGGGCAGCCCGACGAGACGGGCAAGCGCGTCCGCCTCCAGCTTGGGCCAGTCGATGACGGCGGGCTTGTAGGCATCGAAACTGTCGAGCAGCATCCGGCAGAACAGCGTCTTGTGCTCGTCCGAGCCGAGTCGCACCGGGCCGGTTGTCCGGCCATCCCGGCGCGGCGAATCGATGGTTGCGGTACTTTGGTGCAATCCAGACTCCCCCTATATCCGGACTGTACGTTTACCCTCGTGACCCGTAATACCATGAGGCGCGAAATCATTGCCAGTCGCCCGACTTGCCGATCGGCAAGGGGAATGCCCGGCTCGGCTGGCCCCGATCCTGCACCACGAAAACGCAGCACATCGCAAGAAAACTCGGCAAGGAAGACCCATGGCTGAACCGAAGAACAAGACCGCCGGCGACGGCAAGAAGAAGACCGAAACCGCTGCCGCGAAGAGCGAAGACGCCAAGACGGCCGATAGCGCGGCTTCGACCGCAAGCGAGTCCGGCGGCGCGGAAGCGGCGAAGGATCCCGCCACCGGCTACAGCCGGGGCGAGAACCAGAAGCCCATCAGCAAGGCGTACAAGAGCAACTGGGACAATATCTTCGGCAAGAAGAAGCGCGCGGGCCGTTGATACGCGGTTCTTTTCAAGCGCAAGCTGGCGGCCCGACTGCGCAACTCGGCCCTATCGACCGGCCGGTCTCGGGCCTACTATGGCGGGTGAGGGGCGACGATCGGAGCCGGCGGCGCGACACGCGGAGAGCCTGGCGATCGACGTCCCGTTTGCCGAACCCGCCAGCGGGCGGGGCGGCGATTGGCTTGAGGGCCTGATCGGAAGAGGGAAGCGATGAATCATATGCTGTTCGACCCCGTGTCCTACGAACGGGTACGCCGTCCCGCGATGGAGGCCGAGTCCCTCCCGCCCGGCTGCTACACCGATCCCGATTTCTTTGCGGCCGAGCAGGAACGGGTTTTCCGCAAGGGCTGGGTCTTCGTCGGCCATGCCGACCGGATCGCCGCGCCGGGCGACTACATGACCGACGAGGTCGGCGGCGCGCCGCTGATCCTTGCGCGCGGGCGCGACGGTGTGGTCCGCGCCTTCGCCAATTCCTGCCGCCACCGGGGCTGCCGGGTGGTGACGGGGGAGGGCAATTCGCGCGCCTTCCAATGCCGCTATCACGGCTGGACCTACGGTCTGGACGGGGCGCTCAAGGGCGCGCCGCAGATGGACTACACGGCCGGCTTCGACAAGGCCGCCTACGGCCTGCACCCCGTGCGGCTGGAGTCATGGGGCCGCCTGCTCTTCGTCGCCCTGGATCCCGAAACCCCGGCGCTCGACGCCTGGATGGGGCCGCTCTGGGACATGCTCGCGCCTTACGATTTCGGCGATATGGTGCTGGCCCGCCAGCGCAGCATCGACCTGCCGTGCAACTGGAAGGTCTATCTCGAAAACCTGATGGAGCCCTATCACACGCCGACCATCCATGCCGGCGGCATGGCCGACAAGAACGAGGATCCGGCCGCGGCGGCGATGAGCGGGAACGCGACCACCGAATTCGGCGGCGGCGGGGCCGATGCGCCCGTGCAGCTCGAATACGGCGACAATTTCGGTGCCCTCGTCGCGCGCCACACCGGCAGCCGGGGCCTGCTGCCCGGGCGCGAACCGTTCCCACCGATTCCCGGCCTGGACGCGCGCACCCGCGACGGCTCGATCTGGGCCTGGATCTATCCGGCCCTGGCCATGTCCTGCCAGCGCGAAGCCATGTGGTTCAACCGGATCGTGCCGACCGGCCCGGACAGTTGCACCCTGGTGATCGGTTCCTGCTTCCCCTCGGCGACTGTGGCCCGGCCCGACTTCGCCGAGCGGGTCGAGCATTACTACGAGCGGCTCGACCGCACGGCGGACGAGGATGTCGGCATCGTCGGCGAGCAGCAGCGCGGCCTGTCCTCCCCTCTGGCGAGGGCCGGTCCCGTCTGCCATCTGGAAAAGATCTGCCACCACCACCGCAACTGGGTCGCGGACCGGGTCGTGGGAGGGAATTGAATCCATCCGGGTTCGGCGTATGATCGCGTGGAATTCGTTTGCCTAGGACGCTTACCTGCGAGGGAGATTGCAGATGGTTGAGATGTATCGCGGGCGCAAGATCGCCAGCTATACCCGCATGGACGAGGGCACGAAGGAGGACTACGACCTCCTCTACGAGCAGGCCGCGCCGTTCAAGGCGAAGACGGCGGACCGGGTGCTGGAGCAGTTGAAGGCGCTGCACCACACCTTCCCGGGCATGAAGGTCGACCGCTACGAGCACAGCCTGCAGACGGCGCAGCGCGCCTACGACGCGGGCGAGTGCGAGGAGATCGTCGTCGCCGCCCTGCTTCACGACATCGGCGATTCGATGGCGCCTGACAATCACGGCTCGATGGCCGCCGAGATGATCAAGCCCTACGTCTCCAAGAACGTGCACTGGATGATCAAGCACCATCAGATTTTCCAGGGCTACTACTTCTGGGACAAGGTCGGCAAGGATCCGAACACCCGGGACCAGTTCCGCGACCATCCGGCCTTCGAGATGTCCGAGCGTTTCTGCGGCGAATACGACCAGACCGCCTTCGATCCGGAATACCCGACCGCGGCGATCGAGTTTTTCGAGCCGATGGTTCACCGCTTCTATGCGCGCGAGCCCTGGGGCGCTCACTCCGAGAGCGAATGGCCCCTCGACTCGACCCCGGCCAACCAGAAGGCCGCCGCCGAATAGCCGATGCGGTCGCCGGGCTTGGCGAAGTCCGGCCCCATCGCGCGCTCCCCGAGTCAGTCGAAGGGTGAGGGCGGCACGGCACGAGGCAGGGCATCGTGGCGGGATACGAAACTGACGGGTCGCCTTTCGCGGGGCGGCCCGTTTTCGTTCGCCTCGCTCAGACAGCGAGCGGTCTTGCCTCGCCTTTCGCGTCGATCTCGAACAGCTTGACGTCGGGCACGGCGGCCAGGGCGCGGAAGAAGCCGGCCGTCGGCACACAGCCCTCGGGCGCGCGCACGCCGGTGAAGCCGAGCTCGCCCCGGGCCAGCATCAGCGCGACGATCGCCGAGGGCGCGGTCGTGCCCCGCCGCGTCTCGTCCTGGCCCTCGAACACGAGGCGGGCCGGCGCGCCGTTGTCCTCGCCCTCAACCTCAACGCGGATCGCCATGGGCACGGGCTCCTGCGCGATGTCGAAACGGCCGCGGCCCTGGGCGGAGTTGAGATAGGCGATGAGCGCCTCGAACGGGCTCGTCCCCAGGGCGGGCACGGGCTCGTAGCTGGTCCAGCCCCAGCGCACCATCGCCTCCAGGAACTCGTTGGCCTCCTCCTGGTGGAAGCAGCCCTTGGCCGTGACCTCCTCGAGGCCCGGAATGCTGCGCGGGACGGAGACCGGGTCGTTGATGCCCGTGCAATAGACCCGCCGCTCGCCCACCGGCGCCAGAAAGCGCACTGTCTCGGGTTCGGCGAAAGGTCCGGGCCGGACCAGCGCGCCGCCCACGAACTGGGGCGCCAGGCCGCTGTTGATGCGCAGGAAATGATGGATCGCCGCCGGGTAGGCGATCGAGTAGTTCCAGGAAAAGCGCGCGGCGACCCGGCGCGGCCGCGCCATCCGCTCGCAGCCCAGTTTGGCCAGCATGCCGGTGATGCCGGGCGCGATGCCGCAGCCGGTCACGACGCCGATGCCCGCCGCCCGCGCCCGCGCGTCCCAATCGGGGTCGAGCAGCAGCAGCTCGGCCGCCTCGTGATCGTCGGCCATGTCGCAATAGGGCACGCGGTTGCGGATCGCCGCTTCGACGACGGGCCGCGCCGTCCGGTGATAGGGACCGACCGCATTGAACACCAGATCGGCGCCGGCGAGCAGGGCATCGAGCGCATCCGGGTCGAACAGGTCCGCGGCGGCGGCCTCGCCCCGGGTCTTGCTGGCCGCGCGGCTCGCCCGTGCCGGGTTGAGGTCTGCCGCAACGACCGTTTCGACCCCGGGCGCGGCCGCGATCTCGTAGGCGACGCCGCGGCCGTGAAAGCCGCAGCCCAGGACGACGATGCGCATGGTTCCTCCCGATGCTCCCGCGCCACTCAAGCGGCGCCCGCCCCACGGGTCAATGGAGTCGTCTTCCCTGCGCCTCCGCTTCGCAGTAGCATGGCGCAGCGCCTAGAGGATTGAGGGGGAGACCCGCGATGCCCGACGACCTGACCCAGCGTACCGTCAGCTACATTTCCATGGAGACGGCGACCAAGGAGGACTACATGCTGCTCAAGGAGCTGCATGCGCCCTTCATCGCCGGCTTTCCGGACCGCGCGCTCAAGTATCTCGACGTCCTACACCAGGGCTTTCCGGGCGAACTGGTCGACCGCTACGAGCATTCCCTGCAATCGGCGACCCGCGCACACAGGGACGGCGCCGACGAGGAACTGGTGGTCGCCGCCCTGTTCCATGACATCGGCGACCAGCTCGCCCCCGAGAACCACGCCGAGTTCGCAGCCTGCGTGCTCAAGCCCTACGTCACGCCGCTGACCCATTGGATCATCGAGAAACACGGCTTGTTCCAGGGCTACTACTACTTCCATCACTACGGCACGGACCGGAACGCCCGCGACGAGTTCAAGGGCCATCCCGGATATCGGCCCTGCATCGACTTCTGCCACAAGTACGACCAGACCAGTTTCGATCCGGATTACGACACCATGCCGCTCGAGGCTTTCGAGCCCATGGTGCACCGGATACTGGGTCGCACGCCCTGGGGCGACCACACCAACGCGGCAATGGCCTGATCCTGCGCCGGCTTCGCGCGCAAGGCCCCGGCACACCGCGCCGGGGCCTTTTTCGTCCCGGGCGGTCCCTGGCCGGACACGTCGTATGATTGCATTTTCGAACGGATTCTTCCCGAATTCGACCGCTTGAGACGGATGCGCCGACGGCTCCATAATGTCTTCGCGAAACCGCGACAAGGCTCGGAGAACGGGCCGGGCGAAGCGGGCGGATCGGAGGGGACTGCCGGATGATTGGCCGACCCGGGCTTAAGCGATTGAACGGAAGTCAGGCCGCCGCCTTCCGCGAGGAAGGGTTCGTGGCGCCGGTCTCCGTGCTGGACGGGGCCGAGGTCGCGCATTACCTCGCCTGCCTGACCGATTTCGAAGCGCGCCACGGCCGGGTCGACCGCCACAAGCTGCGCACCAAGGCCCATCTGCTGACGCCCTGGATCAACGCCCTGGTGCGTCATGACGCCCTGCTCGACGCGGTCGAGGACGTGCTGGGCCCGGACATCCTGTGCTGGGGTTGCGGCTTCATCGTCAAGGAGCCGGGCGACGGCGCCTTCGTCTCGATGCATCAGGACGGCTATTACTGGCAGTGGGAGCCGCATGAGCAGGTGACCGCTTGGCTCGCCCTGACCCCGGCGACGGTGGAAAGCGGCGCCATGCGCATGGTGCCCCTGTCGATCGACCGGCCCGATCCGATTGTCCCGCACGAGGAGCATTGGCAGCCCGACAATCTGCTGATGCGCGGCCAGACCGCCTCGGGTTTCGATATCTCGCGCGCGGTCGATGCGGTGCTCGCGCCCGGCGAGATGAGCCTGCATCACTAATACACGCCCCATGCCTCCGGCCCGAACCGGGCCGAGTTCCGCCGTATCGGCTTTTCCATTCAATACGTCACCCCGCGCATGCGCGAGATCGGCGAGCGGAGTTCCGCCTCCCTGGTGCGCGGGCGCGACCGCCATGGCAATTTCGATCCGGAACCCGTGCCCCAATACGATTACGACCCCGCGGCGCTCGCCGTGTTCGAGGCGCAGCAGGCGCGCTACAAGACGGTCGCGCCGCGCGCATCCGGGCCGTCGAACGGAGGAAAGGAAGCGTCGCCCACGCGGCCCGCGGGCTAGAAGAGCGCTGCCCCCTCCCGGTGGGGACTGGGAGGGGCCCCCAGGGGCAAAAAAGGGCCGCCCCCTCCCGGTGGGGACTGGGAGGGGCCCCCAGGGGCAAAAAAGGGCCGCCCCCTCCCGGTGGGGACTGGGAGGTGGCCCAGGGGCAAAAAAGGGCCGCCCCCTCCCGGTGGGGACTGGGAGGTGGCCCAGGGGCAAAAAAGGGCCGCCCCCTCCCGGTGGGGACTGGGAGG
>JABIRQ010000354.1 GCA_018699755.1 Rhodospirillaceae bacterium
AGCAGTCCGACCCCGGCCTTGGAGACGGAATAGGCCGTCGAGTTGCGCGGCGCGTGGACATAGACCTGCACGCTGGCGATGTTGACGATGCGCCCCTTGGTCGCCTTGAGCTGGTCGAGGCAGGCCTTGGTGACGGCGTAAACCCCGTCGAGATTGACGTCCATGGTGCGGCGCCAGGCGTCGTCGGCGTTGTCGTCCGTGATCAGGCCGCGCACCAGGATTCCGGCGTTGTTGATCAGGATCGAGACGGGACCGTGCGCCTTCTTCGTCTCGGCGGTGAGGGCGCGGCAGGCTTCCGCGTCGGTCACGTCCAGTGGATAGGCATGGGCCTCGCCACCCGTGGCCCGGATGGCGGTCGCCGTGTCCTCGGCACTGGCCGCGTCCATGTCCGTCGCGATCACCGTCGCGCCGTGGCGGGCCAGGCCGATGGCGATGGCCCGGCCGTTGCCCTGACCGGCACCGGTCACGAAGGCGAGATCGCCGGCGAGGAGGGTGGGGGCGTCGATCATCGGTTTCTCCCGGCAGTTGTTGGGCGGTTATCGGGCGGCTGTCGAGGCGGGCATCAATGCTCGTAGCGCATGCGCGCTTCGTAATGGAGGCCCACCTCGACCGGGGCGTAACGCGCCACGGCCTCGGCACCCGCCAGGGCGGGCAGGGGAGCGACCCGGGCATGGCGCGAGGGATTGAAGAAGAAGGGGCAGGAATAGCGTTCGCGGCCCGAATCGTTGATCACCCGGTGGGTTGTGGCGCGCAAGGTCCCGCCGGTCGCGTTCTCGAGCAGCTCGCCGATATTGCAGACGAAACTGCCCTCCAGCGGCATCGCCTCGATCCACTGCCCGTCCGCGCCCAGGACCTGCAGCCCGCCGACCGCGTCTTGCAGCACGAAGGTCAGAAAGCCGTAATCGGTATGGGCGCCGACCCCCAGGCGCTTCCGGGTAATATGCCCGGCCTGGGGCGGATAGCGGCGCGGGCTCAACAGCAGGATGGGTTTCTCCAGGAACGGGTTGAAGGCGTCGGCACCCAGGCCCAGCCCCTCGGCCAGGGCGCGCAGCACGGCCTCGCCCAGGGGCCGCATCTCGTCCATGTAACCCAGCATGGCCTCGCGGAAGCCGGCGGGCTCGGCGGGCCAGGGGGTGGGGCCATAGAAGGGGAAATCGGCGTCTGGGTCGTCGGCCGGGAGGTCCAGGCCGATTTCGTAGCCCTCGACCAGGTCGCCCTCGGCGTCGTCATCCGTGCGCTGCTGGCCGAAGGCCATATAACCCATGCGCTTGCCCTCGCGGCCGAACGCGGTGCGCCGCTTCTCCTCCTCGGGCAGGGCGAAGAAGGCGCGCATGGCATCGAAGAAGCCGGCGATATGCGTCGGGGAAACGCCGTGGTCGGCGATATAGAAAAACCCGATCTCGCGGGCCGCCTGCCCGAGCACGGCGACCGCCGCGTCCCGCGCAGGACCGTCCGGCCCGCGCAACGCCCCAGCGTCGATCACCGGCAAGGCCTCGAACGGCACCCGGGCGCCCTTGAGTTCAGGGTCGCGGCGAGCGATGGAGTCTGCCATGGCGTGTTTCTCCCTCAGGTTGGAATACTCTCGGCCATTACCCAGGCCGGTCAAGAGGATGTTTCGACACCTTGCCGCAGCCGTCCGAATTTGGTGTGTTACGGAACGGCGGCCGTGCGGCAGCGCGCTGGGTCGCGATAGGCGCCTTGAGGGAGATGCGCGATGAAGACGATCATCATGGGCGGCGGGGTCGTGGGCATGACCATGGCCTATTTCCTGGCCAAGGATGGCCACGAGGTCACGGTCATCGAGCGCAACGAGGCGGCCGGGCGCGAGACCAGCTTCCAGAACGCGGGCCTGATCGCCACGGCCCATTCCAGCGCCTGGGCCAGTCCACGCTCGCCCGGCATCCTGATCCGTTCGCTGTTCGACAAGAACGCCGCCCTTGTCGTCAAGCCGCGCATCGATTTTCAGATGATGGGTTGGGGCCTCAAGTTCCTGCGCGAATGCACGGCAGAGCGGTTCCGCGTGAACACCCTCCGGAAGCTCCGCATCTGCAAATATTCGGAGCAGTTCATGCCGGAGGTCGCGGCCGAGACGGGGATCGAGTTCCATCACCTGACCAAGGGGTTGTTTTACTGCTTCCGCGACCAGGCCCATTTCGACGAGGTCTCCAAGGGTCCGAACCTCCTGGCCGAGAACGGAGTCGAAATCCAGGTCCTGACGCCGGACGAGATGATCGCCCTGGATCCGGCCTTCGCGCCCTACAAGGGCACGGTGGTCGGTGCGCTCTACTGCCCCACCGACGGCAGCGGCGACGCCCGCATCTTCACCGAGAAGATGGCCGAGCATGCCCAGGCGAAGGGCGCCAAGATGGAATACAACACCGCGATCAAGGCGTTGCGGGCCAATGCCAGCGAGATCGAGGCGGTGATCACCGACAAGGGCGAGTTCACGGCCGACAACTACGTGCTGTCCTGCGGCGCCTACAGCCCGCTGATCTCCAAGACCGTGGGCGTGCCCTTGCCGATCTATCCGGTCAAGGGCTACACCGCCGACTTCCCCTGCGACGAGGGGCACGACACGCCCGAGATCGGCGGGGTGGACGAGGACGTGCTGGTCGCCTGGGGCAAGTTCGGCGATCGCTTCCGGGTCGGCGGCAAGGCCGTTTTCGCCGGCTACGACACCGGCTACAAGCCGTCGGACTTCACTGCCATTTTGAACACGGCCAAGGCGATTTTCCCCAATAGTTGCGACTGGACGAAGCCGAGCTACTGGGCCTGCGTTCGGCCGATGACGCCGGACGGTCCGCCGATCTTCGGCACGGCCAAATACCGAAACTTCTGGCTCAACACCGGGCACGGCCATATCGGCTGGACCATGGCCTGCGGCTCGGCCCGCATCGTGGCCGATATGATGCTGGACAGGAAACCGGCCATCGATATCGAGGGTCTGACCCTGGCCGGCAACCGTTACGCCGGGGCCTACCCGGCGGCCTAGCGGCCCGAGGCCTCCGTGCCGGTAGTCAATCCAGGCTGTCGCGCAGCGCCGTCATTTCCTTGAGCGTTTCCTCGGCTGCCGGGCGGAGGCCTGGGATCTCGGCGGCGATGGCTTTGTCGTCGTCGGCGCGCGCGGCCATCTCGAGCGCCAACGCGCAATCGTTCAGCCAGCGCGCGCCGATCGTGGCCGACATGCCCTTCAGGCTATGGGCTTCGCGCGCCAAGCTGTCGTGGTCCGCGGTGTCGAGGGCCAGGGCGATGCCCTTGAGCCGTTCGCTCAACTCGATGATGAACATCTCCAGGATGTCGGGAAAAGCTTCGGGGTCCATGTCGGCGCGCAGGGTGGCAATCACCTGGGCATCCAGGGTGTTGGCGCGGTCCGCCGCCGTCATGCGCGCGGCCCCTTGTCGGCCCACAGGGCGAGTTTTTCGAGCAGTTCCCGCCGATTGATCGGCTTGGTCAGATAATCGTCCATGCCGGCCGCCAGACAGGCCTCGCGGTCGCCGTCCATGGCATGGGCGGTGAGGGCGATGATCCGCGTGCGGGCGTTCGGTCCGTCCTTGGCTTCGCGCAGTGCGCGCGTGACCTGCAGACCGTCCATGCCGGGCATGGATACGTCCATGAGAACGATGTCGTAGGGGGCGACCGCAAGACGCTGGAGGGCTTCCTCCCCGCTGCTCGCGACCTCGACCGGATAGCTGGACGTTTCCATCATCGCCTGGACGAGCAGTTGATTGACCTTGCTGTCCTCGACCAAAAGGACACGCGGGCTGCTGCCCCTATCGGCGGGAGGCTCAAGCGCCATGAATTCTTCTCGGCCCGGCCACGACGGAATTCTCGCGATGGTGCGTTGCATTCGTCATCGCCGCGATGGGTAGCAAGAACGACTCGCGCTGTCTATCGCCTCGCGCGCCGATCGATTAACCTTCCGGCCAGAAAATGCGCTCATTGGAAGGGCGGCCTGGCCCTTGCGTGGTGGCGCCCTATGTCAGGTGCATCGACTTTCGAGCGCCCCCAGGGCCCGGCATATCGAGGAGAAAACCATGTCCCAGTTGCTTCGCTTTTTGGCCGCGTCGGCGCTGGTTCTTGGCCTCGCCGGCGGCGCCCACGCCTTTGGCGGCGGTTCTTCCGATTCGTCCAGCGATACGACGACCACCGACGAGTCGAAGGGCGACGAGTCGAAGGGCGACGATTCGAAAGACGACAAATCGAATGACGAGACGAAGACCGAATACAAGCGGGCGGTCGAGGAGATCAAGCGTGGCGCCTACGGGGCGGCCATTCCGATTCTCGAAGGCATCGTGGCGCGTGACCCGGCGGATGCCGACGCCCTCAACCAGCTCGGATTCAGCCACCGAAAGCTGGGTGAGTTCCCGGTCGCCTTCGACTATTACCAACAGGCGCTCGCGGTCGATCCGGACCATAAGGGCGCGAACGAATATCTGGGCGAGCTCTATCTCGAAATGGGCGATCTCGGTTCGGCCGAACGTCAGCTCGCCAAGCTCGACGACCTGTGCGGCGTGCTCGGCTGCGAGGAGAAGACCGAACTGGACGGCCGGATCGAGACCTTCAAGGCCGAGTAGCGGTCTCCGCCGCCGGCAGGGCGGCGGCC
>JABIRQ010000405.1 GCA_018699755.1 Rhodospirillaceae bacterium
CGGCCGTCGCCGAGGAGTTCGGCAAGACCACGAGCTTCCCCACCCCGGTCGTCGAGAGCACCGGCTCCGGCGGCGGTCTCAAGCTGTTCTGCGGCGGCATCGGCGTCGAGCATCCGGACATCGCCAACGCCTCGCGCCGCATCAAGGAGTCCGAGGTCGAGAACTGCGCCAAGAACGGCGTGACCGAGATCACCGAGGTCAAGGTCGGCTTCGACGGCATCGTGATGGCCAATTCGAAGGCCGCGCCGCAGGCCAAGCTGACCCTGCAGCAGATCTTCCTGGCCCTGGCCAAGGAAGTCCCCGTCGACGGCAAGCTGCAGGCGAATCCCTACCGGAAGTGGAGCGACATCGACCCGTCGCTGCCGAACGTCAAGATCGAGGTTCTGGGCCCGCCACCGACCTCCGGCACCCGCGACGCCTTTGCCGAACTGGCGCTCGAGGGCGGCTGCAAGACCTTCGACGACATCAAGGCGCTGAAGAAGTCCGACAAGGATAAGTACAAGGCCGTCTGCCACGGCGTCCGCGAGGACGGCGCCTATGTCGAGGCGGGCGAGAACGACAACCTGATCGTCCAGAAGCTGGAGGCCAATCCCGATGCCTTCGGCGTCTTCGGCTTCAGCTTCCTCGACCAGAACTCGGACAAGGTCCAGGGCAGCGTGATCGGCGACGTCCAGCCGAGCTTCGAGAACATCGCCTCGGGCGACTATCCGGTGTCCCGTTCGCTCTACTTCTACGTCAAGAACGCCCATGTCGGCGCGATTCAGGGCATCAAGGAGTACATCGACGAATTCACCAGCGACAAGGCGTCCGGCGATTTCGGCTACCTGACGGACAAGGGGCTCATTCCCCTGCCCCAGGAGGAGCACGATAAGGTTCGCGCGCAAGCGATGAGCCTAACCCCCCTGATGATGTAGCGCTGCATGCGGGAAGGGCCGCGCCGCGAGCGCGGTCCTTTTTCGTCCTTTCGCCCGGCGGCCGCCGAGGGACACAGATAACCAATCCATGAGATACGAACGAACCGGCGGAGGCTTCAACCTCGCGGCCTTGTTGCTCGCGGCGGGGTTTTCCTTGATCGCCTTTCACGCCGGACCGGCGTTGGCCCTGGATACGGCGGGGGGTACGGCGGGTTTGACCGCGCCCTTCCGGCCGATCTACCTGGTCCTCGCCGCCATTCTCGTCGCCGCCCTCGCGGGCTTCTACATGGGGCGAACCCAGTCCCTCCGAACCGCCGGCGGGCAAATCCGCGACCTGCATTCCCTGCCGTCCTACTACGGCTTCTACGTCGCGCTGTGGTGCGGCCTGCCGGCCTTCGTCCTGTTCGTCGCGTGGATGATCGTCGAGCCCGGGATCGTCGACGACATGGTCCTCGCCGGGCTGCCGTCGAGCCTGTCGGAATTGCCGCCGCAGCGGCTCGGCCTGATCCTCAACGACATCCACAACCTGGCCGCCGGGGAAGGCTTCGCCCGCGTGGCGGACGAGCAGATGGTCGCCGCCGCCCGACATTACAACGCCCTGCGCGAGATCGGCTTCTGGGCGATGGTCGCGGCGATCGCCGCCTTCGCGGCCGGCGGCCTCTACCACGGCCGGGCGCGGATCGCACCGGCGCTGCGCGCGCGCAACGGCGTCGAGCGCACGATCACCGTCATGATGATCGTCTGCTCGACGGTTTCGATCTTCGTGACCATCGGCATCGTCCTGTCCCTGCTGTTCGAGGCGATCCGCTTCTTCCAGCTCGTGCCCTTCTGGGACTTCCTGTTCGGCCTCGAATGGAGCCCCCAGACCGCCATCCGCAAGGACCAGGTCGGCTCGGCAGGCGCGTTCGGCGCGATTCCGCTGTTCGCGGGCACCTTGCTGATCACCTTTATCGCCATGTGCGTCGCCGTGCCCATCGGCTTGATGAGCGCGATCTATCTCTCGGAATACTGCCCGCGCCACCTGCGCGGCATCATCAAGCCCGCGCTCGAAATTTTGGCCGGCGTGCCGACCGTGGTCTACGGCTTCTTCGCCGCCCTGGTCGTCGCCCCCTTCTTCCGCGACACCGGCATGGTCATCGGCCTGGACGTCGCCTCGGAAAGCGCCCTGGCCGCCGGCATGGTCATGGGCATCATGATCATCCCCTTCGTCTCGTCCCTGTCCGACGACGTCATCAACGCGGTCCCGCAAGCCATGCGCGACGGCTCCTACGCCCTGGGCGCGACCCGGTCGGAAACCGTGCGCCAGGTGATCGTCCCGGCCGCCCTGCCGGGCATCGTCGGCGGCATCCTGCTGGCCGTCAGCCGGGCCATCGGCGAGACCATGATCGTGGTAATGGCCGCCGGCCTGGCGGCCAACCTGACCGCCAACCCCCTGGAGGCGGTGACCACCGTGACCGTGCAAATGGTGACCCTGCTGGTCGGCGACCAGGAATTTGACAGCGCGAAGACCCTGGCCGCCTTCGCTCTGGGCCTCGTCCTCTTCTTCATCACCCTGGGCCTCAACGTGTTCGCGCTGCGGATCGTCCGCAAATATCGAGAAATATATGACTGACCTCGCGAACGATCCCACCGCCGCCCGGGAGGCCGCCAGCGCCGCCGCCCGGGTGCGCCGGCGCTACGCCGCCGAACGGCGCTTCCGGCTGTACGGCATCCTGGCGATCGGCGCGGCGCTGAGCTTCCTCGTGCTGCTGCTGGCCAGCATCGTGCTGCGCGGCTACGGCGCCTTCACGGCGACGGAGGTCGAGCTCGACGTGTTCTTCGATCCGGCGGTCCTCGACCCGAGCGGCGCCCTCGACCGGGCGACCCTGGGAGGCGCGGACTATCGCCGCCTGATCATCGCCGCCGTCGGCGACCGGTTCGAGGGCGCGGAGGATCGCCGGGCGAAGCGCGAAGCCCTGGCGATGATCTCCACCGGCGCGCGCTTCGATCTGCGCGACATGGTCCTTGAGAATCCTGGGATCGTCGGCACGACCCGAAAGGTCTGGCTGCAGACCTCGGCCGATATCGATATGCTTCGCAAGGGCTTCATCACCCGCGAAGTGTCCGAGGGAGAGCGCCGGGTCAGCGACCGCCAACTCGGCTGGTTCGATTCCCTAGCCGCCGACGGGCAGGTGCGCACGGTCTTCAACACCCGCTTCCTGACGGGGGGCGATTCGCGCGAACCCGAACGGGCGGGCATCGGCGGGGCCATCGTCGGCTCCCTCTTCACCATGCTGGTCACCCTGCTGCTGGCCTTTCCTTTCGGCGTGATGACGGCGGTCTATCTGGAGGAGTTCGCGCCCAAGAACAACAAATGGGTCGATCTGATCGAGGTGAACATCAACAATCTGGCGGCCGTGCCGTCGATCGTCTTCGGCCTGCTCGGCCTGGCCGTGTTCCTCAACTTCTTCGAGCTGCCGCGCTCGGCCCCGGTGGTCGGCGGCATGACCCTGGCCCTGATGACCCTGCCGACCATCATCATCGCGACCCGCTCGGCCCTGAAGGCGGTGCCGCCGTCGATCCGCGAAGCGGCGCTGGGGGTCGGCGCCTCGTCCATTCAGGTCGTCACCCACCATGTCCTGCCCCTGGCCCTGCCCGGCATCCTGACCGGCACGATCATCGGCATGGCGCAAGCCCTGGGCGAAACCGCGCCCCTGCTGATGATCGGCATGGTCGCCTTCATCGTCGACATTCCCGGCGGGCCGACCGATCCGGCGACCGTGCTGCCGGTGCAGATTTTCCTTTGGGCGGATAGCCCGGAACGCGCCTTCGTCGAAAAGACGGCGGCCGCGATCATGGTCCTGCTGTTTTTCCTGATCCTGATGAACGCGATCGCGATCCTGCTGCGCAGGCGCTTCGAAAGACGTTGGTAGAGAGGCAAGTGACGATGGCCAACACGCAACTCCAAGACGCCGATCCGCGGGACGGCGCGGTTTCGAGCCGACCCGCCGCACGGCGGACGAAGATGGCGGCGCGGGACGTCAACGTGTTCTACGGCGACACCCACGCCCTGAAAGGCGTCGATCTCGACGTCTACGAGCACGAGGTGACCGCTTTCATCGGACCGTCCGGCTGCGGCAAGTCGACCCTCCTGCGCTGCCTGAACCGGATGAACGACATGATCGAAGGCTGCCGGGTGAGCGGCGAGATGACCCTCGACGGCCGCGACATCTACAGCCGCGATATCGACGTCGTGCAGCTTCGGGCGGAGATCGGCATGGTCTTTCAGAAGCCGAATCCGTTTCCCAAGTCGATTTACGACAACGTTGCCTACGGCCCGCGCATCCACGGTCTGGCCCGAACCAAGTCCGATCTGGACGAGATCGTCCTGACCAGCCTGGAAAAGACCGGCCTGCTGGACGAAGTCCACGACCGCCTCGACCAGCCCGGCACGGGCCTGTCCGGCGGCCAGCAGCAGCGCCTGTGCATCGCCCGGGCGATCGCCGTCAGCCCCAAGGTCATCCTGATGGACGAGCCGTGCTCGGCCCTCGATCCGATCGCCACCGCGCGCATCGAGGAAC
Source organism: Rhodospirillaceae bacterium (assembly GCA_018699755.1). GTDB lineage: Bacteria > Pseudomonadota > Alphaproteobacteria > CADEGL01 > CADEGL01 > JABIRQ01. The sequence goes on from JABIRQ010000405.1 coordinate 4,475, forward strand.
TGATCGACGAACTGCGCGAGAACTACACAATCGTCATCGTGACCCATAACATGCAGCAGGCGGCGCGCGTGTCGCAGCGCACAGCGTTCTTCCACCTCGGCAGCCTGATCGAGATGGACGAGACGGAGCAGGTCTTCACCAGCCCGAAGAACGAACACACGCAAGGCTACATCACGGGGCGCTACGGATGAGCGAGCGCGAACGGGGCGACGGCACCATGGCAACCGAGCATATCGTCAAGGCCTATGACGACGAGCTGAAGCAACTCAGCAACATGATCTCGCGCATGGGCGGATTGGCGGAAAACCAAGTCGCCACGGCGATCGAGGCCGTCGTGCGCAGGGACAACGACGCCGCCATCGAGACCATCGAAAGCGACGAGAAGGTCGACCAACTCGAACACGAGGTCGATCAGTTCTGCGTCCGGCTGCTCGCCCTGCGCCAACCCATGGCGGGCGACCTGCGCCGCATCATCGGCGCCCTCAAGATCGCCAGCGATCTGGAGCGGATCGCCGATTACGGGGCCAATGTCGCCAAGCGCGCCCTGCAGCTCAACCAGATCAAACCGATCAAACCGGTTTATGCCATCCCGCGCATGGGCAAGCTGGCCCAGGAGATGATCAAGGACGTCCTCGATTCCTATGCCGAAGGCGATGTCGAGAAGGCGCTCGACGTCTGGCATCGCGACGAGGAAGTCGACGAGATGTATACGAGCCTGTTCCGCGAACTGCTGACCTACATGATGGAGGATCCGCGCAACATCACGGCCTGCACCCATCTTCTGTTCATCGCCAAGAACATCGAGCGGGTGGGCGACCACGCGACCAACATCGCGGAGACCATCCATTTCCTGGTGGTGGGCGGCCCCTTCAGCCACGGCCGGCGCCGCACCCATGACGGCACCGTCACGATCGGGCTGGACATCGACGCGGACTCGTCATGACCCCGCATATCCTGGTCGTCGAGGACGAAGCCGCGCTGGTCACCCTGCTGCGCTACAACCTGGAGCGCGAGGGCTTTCGAGTCAGCGAATCAACCGATGGCGAAGACGCCGTCATCCGGGCGCTGGAGGACGTGCCGGACCTGATCCTGCTC
>JABIRQ010000108.1 GCA_018699755.1 Rhodospirillaceae bacterium
ATGCGGCTGACCGCCGCCAGGTCGACGCCGAGATCGGGGAGCGTCACCGCCCGGGTCGCCGGGTTGACGAAGCCGTGCAGGGTATCGCCGATGACCTGGGGCTGCTCGTAGATTTCCTTCAGCATGAAATGTCGATAGCCGCCGCGGCCGATGGTCGCCCCGGACAGCTTCGACAGGGTGACATTGCGTGTGATCTCGCCGCCGTCGCCGTCGTAAACAGTGGCGCCGGTGCCGGTGATGACCGCCCAATCGCCGTCCTCCAGGTACATGATGCGGTCGGTCCACAGCGCCAGCGCCAGGGCGTCCGAACCAAGGAACATCTCGCCGTCGCCGAAGCCGATCGCCAGCGGCGTGCCGCGACGGGCGGCGATCATCAGGTCGTGCTCGCCGGCGAAAACAATACCAAGAGAAAACGCCCCGACCAGGCGAGCCAGGGTCAGCCGCGTCGCCTCCGCCGGGGTCGCCCCGTCTTCCAGGTAGCGGGTGATCAGGTGAACCACCACCTCGGTATCGGTTTCGGACACCAGGGTGTGACCATGGGCGACCACGTCGTCGCGCAGTTCTTGGAAGTTCTCGATGATGCCGTTGTGGACGATCGCGACCTTGTCGGTCGCATGGGGATGGGCGTTGGTCTCGTTGGGAACCCCGTGGGTGGCCCAGCGGGTGTGGCCGATGCCGGTGGTACCGGCGACACCGTCGTCGGCCAGCAAGGCGTCCAGGTTGCTCAACTTGCCCTCGGCGCGTCGCCGTTCGATGGTGCCATTCACCAGGGTCGCCACCCCGGCCGAATCGTAGCCCCGGTATTCGAGACGCTTCAGACCGTCAAGCAGCCGTGGCGCCACGTCTTCCTTGCCGATGATGCCGATGATTCCACACATTTGCGCTTCAGGCCTTGCTCTTGTCCGGATCGCTACCCTTGCGTCGGCGCAGGCGTTTGGCGGCGCCCTTGATTTCCTTGTGCTCGGCCCGGGTCAGGGCCAGGGCGTCGGCGGCGACGTCCTTGACGATGACGCTGCCGGCGCCGATCGAGGCCCCGTCGCCGATCGTCACCGGCGCCACCAGGGCGGTGTTGGAGCCAATAAAGGCGCCGTCACCGATGGTCGTCCGGTGCTTGGCAAAACCGTCGTAGTTGCAGGTAATCGTGCCGGCACCGACGTTGGCGAAGGCGCCGACGTGGGCGTCGCCGACGTAGGACAGATGATTGACCTTGGCGCCGCTTTCGAGGACCGCGTTCTTGACCTCGACGAAATTGCCGACCCGGGCGCCGGCGCCGACAACCGCCCCCGGACGCAGACGGGCGAACGGCCCGACCATCGCGTCGACGGCGACACGTGCCCCCTCGAGGTGCGAGAACGCCTTGATCTCGGCCCCGTCCGCCACAGTGACACCGGGTCCGAAGACGACGTTGGGCCCGACCGTGACATCCCGCCCCAGCAGCGTATCAAAGCTGAAATAGACCGTCGTCGGATCGGCCAGGGTCGCCCCGCCGGCCATGGCGGCGGCGCGCAGGCGGGTCTGCATGATGGCTTCGGCAACCGCCAGGTCGGCCCGCGAATCGACGCCGACGAGTTCTTCCGCGTCGCCTTCGACGAGGGCGCAGGCCAGTCCATCGGCGCGCGCCAGGGCGACGATGTCGGTCAGGTAATATTCGCCCTTCGCATTGTCGTTGCCGAGGCGCCCGATCAGGCCCGGCAGCCGTTCGCCGTCGATCGCCATGACGCCCGAATTGCAAAGCCCGATCGCCAACTGCTCCGCCGTCGCGTCCCGCGCCTCGACGATCGCCTCCAGGCTTCCGTCCGCATCGACGATAAGGCGTCCATAGAGCCCCGGATCCGAGGGCCGGAACCCGAGGACGACAACCGCCGCGCCATCCCGTCGCGCCGCCAGCAGGCGTTCAAGGGTCGATGCCTCGATCAGGGGATCGGCGCCGAACAGGACGAGGACGTCGTCGGCCGCGACGCCGCCGGCGTCACAGACGCAACGGACCGCGTGCCCGGTGCCGAGTTGGTCCGCTTGCACCACGGTGTCGAGGGGCACCACGGCGCCGGCGACGGTGGTGCCGGCATCGCCGTCCGGGATGACGACCGTCACGTCATCGATGCCGGCGGCGGCGATGGTATCGAGCAACCAATGGATCATCGGCCGCCCGGCCAGGGAATGCAGGACCTTGGGGCGGTCCGATTCCATGCGCGTGCCGAGGCCCGCGGCGAGAACGATGGCGGCGGCTTTATGCTTGGTCATTCCGTATGTGTTGGTTACAAGATTCGGGCGAATCGCGGGCGACCTTGCCACATGCCCGGAATCCCGCCAAGTCAAAGATTGTTACGGACCTTTTCAATGGAGCACCCGTCGCCGAAACGTCGCCGGGCCGTCGTCTTCGACCTCGACGGCACCCTCATCGACAGCGCCCCGGACTTGGCGGCGGCCCTCGATCGTCTGCTCGTCGAGGAGGGGCGCCCGGCCCTCGGCCTCGAGGCCGTAAAAATGCTCATCGGCGATGGCGCTCAGCGCCTGGTCGAGCGCGCCTTCTATGGCGACGATACACCGCCCGAC
>JABIRQ010000408.1 GCA_018699755.1 Rhodospirillaceae bacterium
GAACTTCTCCCAATGGCCCGACGCCTCCCACAGGCCGCGATCGACGAGCTGGGGGGTCTTGACCTCGGTATAGCCGGCGCCTTCGAGGCGGCGGCGCATGTAGCTCTCGACCGTGCGGTAGAGGGTCCAGCCCTTGTCGTGCCAGAAGACCGAGCCGGCGGCCTCCTCCTGGAAATGGTAGAGGCCCATCTCGCGCCCCAGGCGCCGATGGTCGCGCTTCTCGGCCTCCTCCAGCCGGTGGAGATAGGCTTCGAGCGCCTTCGCGTCCGGCCAGCAGGTGCCGTAGACCCTCTGGAGCATGGGATTGCGCGAATCACCGCGCCAATAGGCCCCGGCGATCTTGAGCAGCTTGAACGCCGTGCCCAGCTTGCCCGTGGACGGCAGATGCGGGCCGCGGCACAGGTCGAGGAATTCGCCCTGGCGGTAGAGGGTGATGGTCTCGTCCGCCGGCAGGTCCGAGATGATCTCGGCCTTGTAGGCCTCGCCGATCGACTCGAAATAGGCGATCGCCTCGTCTCGGTCCCAGACCTCGCGCGAAATCGCTTCGTCGCGCGCCACGATCTCGCACATGCGCGCCTCGATGCGCGCCAGATCCTCGGGCGTGAAGGGTTCGGCCCGGGCGAAGTCGTAGTAGAAGCCGTCCTCAATCACCGGGCCGATCGTGACCTGGGTCTCGGGCTCCAATTCCTTCACCGCCTCGGCCAGGACATGGGCCGCGTCATGGCGCAGCAGTTCGACGCCGTCGGCATCCTTGACCGTGACGATGCTGATCGCCGCATCGCTTTCGATCTCGCGGTTGAGGTCGCGCAGCTCGCCGTCGACCGCGATCGCCAGGGCCGCCTTGGCCAGGCCCGGGCCGATGGACGCAGCCACCTCGGCGCCGGTCACCGGCCGCGCATAGCTTCGCGCGCTGCCGTCGGGCAGCGCGATCCGGATGTCCTGAGCCTCTTGCGGTTCGGCGGTCGTCATCGTTCCGTCTTTCGGTTGAACAGTGCGGCGCGGAATCTACGGCCATGCCGGCCCCTGTCAAGGAGCAGGCCAGGAAAGGCGCCGGGCCGGGCCATGGTTAACGCAAGCGCAGCGCCGCCGCCACCTCGGCGGGATTCAGGGCGGAGAGGGGCGCCTTGCGCAGCACGACGACCCCATCCGTAACGGGCCCCCGCGGCGCGCAGAGCGCGGGGTCGGAGGCGTCGGAGAACAGCACCGTGAGCGGGCAGCCGGCGGCGGCCAGCAGGTGCATGGGGCCGGTGTCGTTGCCGACCGCGGCGGCGGCCCGGCAGCCGAGGGCGGCGATCCGGGCGAGATCGGTGCGTCCCGTCAGGTCCAGGGTCTCGGGCGCGGCCCGGCCGATAGTAAGGGCCAGCGGCTTTTCCTCTTCCGTGCCCAGGACAACCGCGCGCAGCCCGCGCACGGCCAGGGCGCGGGCCAGGTCGCCGTAGCGCTCGGCCGGCCAGCGCTTGTCCGGCCGATGGGCCGCCCCGCCCGGCACCAGCAGGACGAACGGGGTCGCGCCGAGAGCGAACTCGGACACATCGCCGTCGAGCCAGCCGAGATCGGGCGGCGGGATCTCGGCGATCCCGGCCATGGCGAGCTGCTCGGCCTGGCGCTCGACCGTGTGCAGGGAATCCCGCGCCGGATTGGCGTGGGGATGGGAGCAGCCGGGGGCGATGCCGGACCATTCGGGCCGCGGCCCCGGGCCGAGCAGGCGGAAATAGCAACCGCTGCGGTCCGAGGTCTGGAGATCGTAGACCCGCGCGAAGCCCGCCCCACGCAGGCGGCGGCGCAAACCGAGCCAGGCGCCGAGGCGCCACCAGGCCGGCCGGTCGTCAGTCCAGACCCGGTCGAACCAAGGCGCGGCGCGGGCCAGATCGGCGAAGGGCGCGGTGGTCAGCAAAGTGATTTCGGCCGCCGGATGATGGCCGTGGATCGCCGCCATGGGCCCCAGGGCCTGGATGAAATCGCCGAGCGCGCCGAGCTTGACGACCAGGATCCGTTCGCCCGCGCCCTCCCCGCCCCGACCGCCCGATCCCGTCATGCCGCCGAGGCGGACGGCAGGGCCAGCACCTCGTCGTAGAGGGCCAGGGTCTCGTCGCACATGCGCCGGACGGTGAAATGCGCGCGGACCATGTCGGTCTGTTTCCAGGCCATGAAGGAGCGCGCGGCGGGGGTCATCGCCAGGGCGTCGCCCAGGGCGTCGGCCAGAGCGCCCGGATCGCCGGGCGCGACCAGCCAGCCCGTCTGGCCGGGCTCGATCGTCTCCTTCGCGGCGCCGTGATCGGTGCCGATCACCGGGCGGCCCATGGCCTGGGCTTCGACCACGACGCGGCCGAAGCCTTCGGGATCCGTCGAGGCGCTGACCACGACATCGGCCAGCATGTAGGCCGCGGCCATGTCGCGGCAATCGTCAACGAACTGGACGATGCCGTCGAGGCCGCGCTTCTCCGCCAGGCGTTCCAGCTCGCGCCGGTAGGCCGTGCGCCCCTGGTCGGAACCGAGGAGGACGCAGCGCAGGTCGCGCCGCCCCAGCCGGGCGATCGCCTCGATCAGCACCGTCTGGCCCTTCCACCGGGTCAGGCGGCCGGGCAACAGGACGACCGGCTCGTCGTCGGGCAGGCGCCAAGCCTCGGCCAATTGGACCAGGCGCGCGGGCGACACCTTTTCCGGATCGAAGACCTCGGTGTCCACGCCACGATGGATGACCCGGACCGGCGGCCGACCGACTCCGTAGGTCGATTGGAGATAGCCGGCGATGAATTCGGAGATCGCGATCACCCGCGCGCCGCGCGTCATCACCTCGTTGTAGCGCTTCTTGAGGCCGCCGGCGGAATAGGGGCCGTGGACCGTGGTGACGAAGGGCCGTCCCGTGCGCTCGGCCGCCATCCAGGCGGCCCAGGCCGGAGCCCGGCTGCGCGCATGGACGATGTCGACCCCCGCCTCGCGGATCAGATCCGCCAGGCGGTCGGCGTTGCGGCGGATGGCGATGGGCGACTTGCGGTGGACCGGCAGTTCGACATGGCGGGCGCCGACCCGCGCGAGGTCGTGGACCATGCGCCCGCCGGAGGAGGCGACCAGCGCCGTCCCCCCCGCCGCGATCACGGCCGCCGCGACCTCGACCGTGCCCCGCTCGAGTCCGCCCTGCTCGAGCGCCGGCACGACCTGCAGAACGGTCGCCCCGCCGGGATGCCGACCGCGTTCGTCCGCGCCCGTCACGGTGTTAGACTGGGCAGCGTCGGCAGTTCCAGTTTCAGGAGTCATTCAAACCGGCCATGAACGAGAAGCCCGAGATACTACCACGCGCGGATGGCGCCTCAATCGCATACCACCGTCTGGCGGGCGAAGGGCCCGGCATCGTCTTTCTGGGCGGTTTCGCCTCGGACATGACGGGCACCAAGGCAATCGCGCTGGAAGCCCATTGCCGACGCCGGGGCCAGGCCTTCCTGCGCTTCGACTATCGCGGCCATGGCCAATCGAGCGGCGCCTTCGAGGAGGGCTCGATCGGCCTCTGGGCCGGCGACGCCATCGCCGCCATCGACGCCTTGACCGAGGGGCCGCAGATCCTGGTCGGCTCCAGCATGGGGGGCTGGATCATGCTGCTGGCGGCGCGCGCCCTGCCGGACAGGGCCGCCGCCCTCGTCGGCATCGCGGCCGCGCCCGACTTCACGCCGCGCATGTGGGAGGAGCTGCCCGAAGAGGCGCGCGCGGCGATCGAGCGCGACGGCGTCTGGCGCGCGCCCTCGGACTATTCCGAGGAAGGATTGCCGCTGGGCCGCGCCCTGTTCGAGGGCGGCCCCGATCAACTGGTCATGACCCGGCCCTTCGCCTTTCCCGGCCCGGTGCGCCTGCTGCAAGGCATGGAAGACCCGGATGTGCCCTGGCGCACGGCCCTGGAGATATCCGAGTGGATCGAGGGCGGGGATATCGCCGTCACCCTGATCAAGGACGGCGATCACCGGCTGAGCCGGAGCCAGGACCTGGCGCGTCTGAGCCGGACCCTGGACGCGGTGACGGCGGACCTGCGCGGCGAGGAAGAGGAAACGAGCTAGGCGCCGCGCCGCATCAGGGCCGTCATCAGACCGGCCCCGATCAGCGCTCCGCCGCCGATGCGGTTGACCAGACGCGCAGTGCTTTCCTGGGCGATCAGTCCGCGCAACCCGCCAGCCAGCGCCGCATAGCCGCCCACGACGATCACCACAAGGGTCAGGAAGGTCGCGCCCAGAACCAGCATCTGGTCGCCGACCGGCTGCCGAGGATCGATGAACTGCGGCAGGAAGGCGATGAAGAAAACCAGGGATTTCGGATTGAGCACGGTGACCAGGAAGGCTTGCCCCATCAAGCGGCCGACGGGACGGCGCGCGGCGGCCGCGACACGGATCGGCACCACCCTGGCGCGCCATTGACGGATGCCGAGATAGGCGAGATAGGCGGCCCCGGCCCATTTGAGGACGGCGAAGAGTTCGGCCGAGGCGAGCAGGACGACCCCCAGGCCGAAGCCGCAGACGGAAAAGGCCAGGGCATCGGCGAGGACGACACCGACCATCGCCGCCAGGGCGGCCCGGGTGCCGTTGGCCAGGGCGAAGCCCACGATCAGCAGCACGGTCGGGCCGGGCAGAAAAAGCAGCACGCCGGCCGCCAGCACGAAGGCCAGCCAGAGATCCGTCGCCATTCTTTTCCTCCTTCCGGATCGGACTCGCGCCGAGCCATTCCCAGCGCGAGACCACCGTCAAGCGAGCTGGAAGCCGGTCAGTAGGGTGTGCCGTCCTTGTGGCGGAAGACGTGGCGCGCCGCGCCCCCGTGCGGCAGCACCATGTCGATATCGGAATAAACGGTGCCGTCGCCGGGCAGACGGTCGCCGACCTCAAGATAGACCGCCGGGGCGTCGGAGCGGTTGACGAGTTGGTGCCCGTCACCGACGCCGGCGGGAAAGCCGGCCGCCATGCCGGTACCGAGCGTCTGTTCGCCCGCGTCGGTGACGAGAACCAGCTCGCCCGACAACACGTACACGAATTCGTCCTGGCGGTCGTGCCAATGGCGCATGGAGGATTCGGTCCCGGGCGGCAGTTCGACCAGATTGACGCCGAAATTGCGCAGCCCGAGGGCGTCGCCCAAGGCCCGCTTGGCGCGCGCCGCGCACCGGGCGGCAAAAGGCTCGGGATAGGACGAACCGGTCTGGACCGACACGGTTGCGGGGTCGAGAGCGGGCATTTCGGGAGCGGTCATGATCGGGTCCTTTCGCTATCGAGCAGGGCGTCGAGCCCGGTGCGGTGGTCGGGATAGGCCAGGGCGATTCCGAGCTCGGTCTTGATGCGGTCGTTGCGCACACGCTTGTTGTCGGCATAGAAGCTGCGCGCCATGGGGCTGAGTTCGGCGCCGTCGAAGGGCATGTCCGGGGGCGGCTCCACGCCCAGAAGCGTACAGGCGTACGCGATGACGTCTTGGGGCGGGGCGGCCGCGTCGTCGCACAGATTGTAGGCCCGGCCCGGCGCGGGCCGCGCGATCGACGCGCGCAGGACGGCGACGATATCGGCCACATGGATGCGCGAGAAGACCTGGCCCGGCTTGACGAGCCGCCGGGCGCGGCCGTCGAGCACGGTGCGCAGGGCGTTGCGCCCAGGCCCGTAGATTCCGGCCAGACGGAACAGGTGGACGGGCAGGCCGTGGTGGCGCCACAAGGCGAGCCAGGCGTCCTCCGCCGCGACCCGCCGGCGGCCCCGCTCGCCGCTGGGCGTGCGGTCCGAGTCCTCGTCGACCCAGCCGCCGTCCCGGTCGCCGTAGACCCCGGTGGTCGAGAGATAGCCGACCCAAATCAGATCGGGGGCAAGATCGGGGAGTTGGGCGATCAGGGTGCCGTGATCGCGCAGGACCGGATCGCCTTCGGCTTCGGGAGGCACCGAACTCACCAGATGGGTCGTCCCGGCGAGCGCGGCTTCGGGGTCGGCGAGGGGATGGTCGGGCGCGTAGCGATGGGCCGCGACTCCCCGGGCGCGAAGAGCCGCGCAGCCCTCCTCCGTACGCGCGGTTCCGGCAACGGCCCAGCCTTCGGCCAGCAGGGATTCGGCCAGGGCGGAGGCGGAATAGCCGAGACCGAAACAGAACAGCCTGCGGTCCGTCCCGGAATCTGACCGGCGGTTTTGGGTGGCATGGCGCGCCATGGTGCGGGGCCTTCGTCCTGCTTGCATTCGTCGGGGCGAGCCGCGACCTTAGCGGTGGCCCGCGACCGGCGACAAGCGGCGCGCGCCAAACCACCCGGGCCCCAACGCAAACCCGCCACCGGAGATGACGATCCGCCGCCCCTTCGCCACCCTCCCCGTCCTATTGGCCGTCCTGCTGGCGGCCCCGTTGGTCGCCTGGCCCGACCGCGCCCATGCCCAGCTTCAGGGCGGACCGGCCGAGACCTATGTCAATTGCCTCGCCATGGCCCGCGAGGACCCGGAAACAGCCCGCAAGCTGGCCGAGGAATGGGTCACCCTGGGCGGCGGCAACCCGGCCCGCCATTGCGCCGCAATCGCCCTGCTGGGCCTGCTGCGCTACGAAGAGGCGGCGATTCGCCTGCAGACCCTGGTCGACCTGCTAGCCGACGCCCCCGTCGAGCGCCGCGCCGCCGCCCTGGAACAGGCGGCGCAGGCCTGGTTGCTGGCCGGCAATCCCCAGCGGGCGCAGGCCAATTTGACGACGGCCCTGGCACTTCGCCCGGGCGACGCGGAACTGCTGGTCAGCCGCGCCATCGCGCGGGCCAGCGCGGCCGATTACTGGAACGCGGTCGACGACCTGAACCTGGTGATCGAGGCCCGCCCCGACCGGCTCGACGCCCTGGTCCTGCGCGCCACCGCCTATCGCTATCTCGACAGCCTGGACCTGGCGCGCCAGGACGCCGAACGGGCCGTCGCCCTGGCCCCCACCGATCCCGACGCCCGGCTCGAACGCAGCCTGATCCGCTGGCGGCTGGACGAGCGCGAGGGCGCGGTCGACGATTGGCGGCGCATCCTGGAAACCGCCCCCGATTCCGGCGCGGCCATGGTGGCGCGGGAGAATATGGAGCGGCTGCTGGCGCCCGAAGAGGACTGAAACAAGCCGCAAGCAAGACTCGTCAAGAATCAATTTGTTTCAAATTCTTAATAAAGATTCTTGATGTCAGACGGCAGTTCGCCCATCGTGCCTGCCCATGATCGAGGCAACACGGGGGCATGAAGGGATGCGTCCGGTTCATCCGGCGGCCCTGGCCGCCTTGCTGTTCCTGCTCGCAGGCGCGCCGATAACGTCCGTCGCCCGCGCGCAATCTGTTGAGTCTGGGGCAGTCGAGGCTGGGGCAGTCGAGGCTGGGACAGCCGCCCGGCTGGAGGCCCAAGCTTCCCAGATCGCGTCCGACTCCGGAGCCGAAGCGACCGAGCGCCGCGCGCGCATGCTGCGCCGGGCGGGCCAGCTTTGGCTCGTCGCGGGCGAGCCGCGCGCGGCGATCCGGGCGCAAAGCGCCGCCCTGACCCTCGCGCCCGAGAATGCCGGACTGCTGATCGACCGCAGCATCGCACACGGTTTCGCAGGCGATCACTGGGCCGCCCTCGACGACCTCTATCATGCGTTGGATCTGGATCCCGGCAACGTCGAAGCGACAATCTTCCGGGCGGCGACCTACCGGGCCCTGGCCAGCCCGGATCTTGCGCACGACGATTTGGACCGCGCCCTGGCCCTGAATCCCGATCACCCGGACGCCCTGTTCGAACGTGGCGACCTGCGCGCCGCCCTCGGCGACCGGACCGGTGCGACGGCGGATTGGCGCCGTCTGGTCGAGGTTGCGCCGGACAGCGCGGCCGCCAGCAGCGCCCGCCGCGTCATGGCGTCGTCCGGCTGGCGCGCCGATCCCGAAATGGCGGAGAAACGGGGCGATTGACCGCCGGGCGGCGCGCCGCGACCGAAAGCTCGAATCCTAGAAGTCCAGGTCTGCGTAGTGCCTGGGCGGCGGCGCGCCGGGGATGTGATCGGCCAGCAGCGGCCGGAAGCTGGGGCGCGATTTGATGCGCTGATACCACTGCTTGGCGCCCTCGTGATCCTGCCAGGGCACGTCGCCCAGATAGTCGACGCAGGACAGGTGGGCGCCCGCCGCGATATCGGCCAGGGAGAAGTCGTCTCCAGCCAGCCAGTTCCGCCGCTCGGCGAGCCAGGCAATGTAGTCCAGATGGTAGTGGATGTTCTGCAGCGCCGCGCGAATCGAGGCCGCATCCGGCTCGCCCCGGCCGAGAAAGCGGCGGAGCAGCTTTTCGTTGGTCAGCAGGGTCGAGACCTCGCGCCCGAACTTGAGGTCGAACCACTGGACGAGGCGGCGCACCTCGGCCCGCTCAGCGGGGCCGCCGCCGATCAACGGCACGCCCGGACAGGTTTCTTCCAGATATTCGCAGATCGCCGTCGAATCGGCGATCACGGCGCCGTCCTCCTCGACCAGGACGGGGACCTGGCCGGCGGGGTTGAAGGCGAGGAACTCGACCCGGCGTTCCCAGACCTTCTCGACCTTGAGCGTGAACTCGAGACCCTTTTCCTGGAGCGCGAGGCGAACCTTGCGCGAATAGGGCGAGAGCCAGAGATGATAGAGGGTGCGCATCGGTCGCCAGTGTAACCGCGCGAGCGAGGCCGGCGAAACGGTCTTGAGGCCGGATGCGCCGAGATTTCGCCCGCGCGCCCGTTCGACTATGCTGGATGCGGCCGTCCGGCGAGCGGACGGCGCGATTCGGCATGAGGGAGAGGGCGATGCGCGCCACGATCACGGCTTTGGTCATGACGCTCGCCCTGGCGGCGCTCGCGCCGGGGTTGGTGCCGCAGGACGCGAGCGCCGAGGAAAAGAGCGACGCCGCCCCCTGGGAGATCAACGACAACACGATCACTCTGACCCGGAATTTCGGGCACAACGCCTTCTATCGGATCTGCCTGCGCGAGATCGAGCGCACCCAGTCCCAGTCGCCGGTCCTCAACTACTCCGTCGAATCGATGACCTCGCCGGACTATTACGAATGCGTGGGCAATGAGGACGGCTGTTCCCTGCGGCTGGACAACCGCTGCGTCGATCTGTTCGGCGGCATCATCCGCATCTGGTGCGACAAGTGCCGGGCGGCCGGGACCTACCGATTCCTGGGGCCCGCCTTCTACTGACGGGCAGTTAAAAAGGTGAACGGGCCAATCACCCTTCGAGACGCTCGCTGTCGCGAGCTCCTCAGGATGAGGAGAAGCAACACCCCGGCCTCACCCTGAGGAGGCCCGCAGGGCCGTCTCGAAGGGTCATTTCAACAGGCTCCTGCTCAACAAACTATTGGCGCCGCGGGAGGTC
>JABIRQ010000212.1 GCA_018699755.1 Rhodospirillaceae bacterium
CCCTACTACAACCGGCGCCCGGTATCCGACGAAGTCATCGTGTCGGTGCTCAGCTTCTTCTTCCTCTTCATCATCTCTCTCGCCGGGCTGGCCTTCGGGCTCGGGATGCTCGGTCTCGACCTGGTGACCGCGTTGTCCGGCGCCGCGTCGGCGCTGTCGAACGTCGGACCCGGCCTCGGCCCGGTCATCGGACCCGCCGGCACGTACGCGCCCTTGCCCGACGAGGCCAAGTGGCTGTTGTCGTTCGGCATGCTCCTCGGCCGTCTCGAACTGCTGACCGTGCTGATCCTGTTCACCTATTCCTTCTGGCGTAACTAGGAGCCCCGCATGGCCGGCGACACCTACACCGTACCCGAGATGCTGGGCCACCTGATCGGCTTCGACACGACGTCAAAGTTCTCGAACCTGGCCCTCATCGATTTCGTCGACGACTATCTGGCCGGCCACGGCATCGCCTCGACGCGGGTGCCCAATGGGGCCGGCGACAAGGCCAACCTGATCGCCTCCGTCGGACCGGTGGTGGAGGGCGGCGTCGTCTTGTCGGGACACACCGACGTGGTGCCGGTGGCGGGCCAGGATTGGGACACCGATCCGTTTACCCTCAGCCCCGATAAGGACCCGGCGTCGGGCCGCTTGCACGGGCGTGGCACCAGTGACATGAAGAGCTTCATCGCCATCGCCCTGGCCTTGGTGCCCGAGTTTCAGGCCCGCGACCTCAAGGTGCCGATCCATTTCGCCCTCTCCTACGACGAAGAAGTGGGCTGCCTAGGCGCCATCGGCCTGTTGGAGAAACTGTGCGCCGACCTGCCGTTGCCGATGGCCGCCATCGTCGGCGAACCGTCGGAGATGAAAGTGGTCAACGCCCACCGGGGCGTCGCCAAGGTGACGACGACGGTGCGCGGCCTGCCGGGCCATGCCTCGGCGACCCACCGCGGCGTCAGCGCCGTCGCTTACGGCGCCGAATGCGTCGCCTTCCTCAATCGCCTGGCGGCGGATCTCGCCGATCAGGGCCTTGCCGAGTCGGACTTCGACCCGCCGTTCACGACCATCAACGTCGGCCGCATCGATGGCGGCTCGGCGGTAAACGTCATCGCGCCCGAGTGCCGTCTCGACTGGGAATGCCGGCCGATCCCGGGGCGCAGCATCGCCGACGTCATCGATCCCTTCCGCGCCTACTGCGCCGATACCTTGGAACCGGCGATGCGGGCGATCGGTCCCGATTGCGTCATCGAGACGACGGTGATCAACGAGGTGCCGGCCTTCGAGCCCCTGGCCGATTCACCGGCCGAGGCCCTGGCCCTCGCCCTCACCGGCCAGAACCGCGCCGGCACCGTGCCCTTCGCCTCCGAGGCCGGCTTGTTTCAGCATTCCGGCATCCCAGCCGTCATCTGCGGCCCGGGCAGCCCCGACCAGGCGCACCGCGCCAACGAATACGTGACCACCAATGATCTCGACGCGTGCACGGATTTCCTCAGAAAATTGGCCGACTGGGCAGAGAGCCGTTAGGACGGCCTATCCGGCGCGGGATCTTAAGCCGCGGCGCGGATGTCGACGCGGCCGGAAACGGCGCTCTCGGAGATGATCTTCCAGTAGGCGTCCTTCGACGCGATGCGGCCATCCTTCACCGTAAAGATGTCGACCCCCCGATAGGAACAGGTCTCGCCGCCGGCGTAGGCGCCGTGAATCGTGTAGTAGAGGAGGAAGGTGTCGCCGTAGACAACGGGTTCCTCGAGCTCGAAGCGCAACTCGGCACCCTGGCGCTCGCGCTCCGCGAACTCGACGCGGAAGGCGTCGGGCCCGTGCAGGGTGCGCCCGACGGGCTCGTCCGGCCCGACCGGCAGATGCCAGACGAAGTCCTCGGTGACGCAGGCCGCCAGGGCGTCGAAATCTTTCTCCCCCCAGGCTTCGACGAAGCGGTTGAACAGGGCCTTGATCTCTTTTTTGGTCACGGGGGTTCTCCTCAGGGGTCGACAGTGCCGGCCGCCATGGTGACCGGTTCTGAAAGCCGTTTCAATGCCCATGCCCGGACAACCCTACACCTGCTATGCTGCCAGCTTGACGATGCGGAGCACGGCGGATGGCGGAAGAAGCGGGCCG
>JABIRQ010000259.1 GCA_018699755.1 Rhodospirillaceae bacterium
AGATAGACCACATCGACCTGATCCGAAGCCAGCGCGGCAAGGCCCGCCGATGCGTCCTCCCCGGTGTCGATATAGACGATCTCGTTGAGCAGCGGCGCCTCGCCCCAATACTTGATGCCGGGACGGCGCACCAGCACGGCTTTCTCGCCGACCGCGAAGTCAGACAGCGTGTAGGGCCCGGTCAGAAGCTCCGGCGTCTGGGAGATGTTTCCGCCCGCCTCGTCGAAGCTGCGATGCACGATGATGGAGGGGTAGTGATACATCTTCTCCGGCATCGCCAGATCCGCTTCGTTGAGATGGAAGCGGATTGTGTGGTCGTCGACCTTCTCGACCGCGCCCTCGGTCATCTTCTTGAGGGTGATGGGCTTGCCGTCCTTGTCCTTGCCCTCGCTCTCGGTGACCATCGCGTTGAGCAGGCCCTGGATCGACGACCCCGTCTCGGGCGCGAGCCAGCGTTCGACGTTGTAGATCACGTCGTCGGCCGTCATTTCCTGGCCGTTGCCGAACAGCACGCCCTTGCGCAGCTTGAAGGTCCAGGTCTTGAGGTCGTCCGAAGGCTCCCAGGATTCGGCCAGATAGGGCCGGGTGATGTTGTCGGGGCCGGTAATCGTCAGATACTCGCCCATATGACGGGCGACGTTGGATTTCTCGGTCCAGTCGAAGATGGCGGGATCGGTCATCTCCTGCACCTGCATGGCGCAGCGCAAGGTGCCGCCCGCCTTGCCCTGGGCCCAAGCCGCTCCGGTTCCAGCGATCCCGCCGGCCATCGCATAGGCCGCGCCGGCCGAGACGCCGAGAAGCGCCGCCGTCTGGACGAACTCGCGGCGGCTGATCTGCCCCTTGCGCAACTGCTCTCCCATCTCCGGGACGAGCCAGTGCACGCGCCTTCCCTTGTCGTCTTTCATCGTGTCGCCTCTCGTTTGCCGATTGCCATGCGATACAATCCCCGACCAGCCGTCATCCTTGGGATGCACGGCATCGGTGCGCTCCCACGCCTTCGCTCGTCCTCGACTTCACGGCGTTGCCATCGCCCGAATCTCCCCCAAAGCCTCTCGCATCGTGGGAGGCCGAGTCAAATTGAGGCTCAAACGTCCCAAAACACGACGGGCAATATCAGCCGGCAAGCCGGGTTAGAATCTCATTGTGCCGCTCCAGGGTCTGATGGACCGGGCATTTGTCGGCGATCTCGAGCAGACGCTGGCGCTGCTCGTCGTCCAACGCGCCGGTTATGGAGATTTCCCGCTCGATCCGGTCGACCTTGCCCTCGCGGCTTTCGCATTCCGCGCAATCCTCGGCGTGAATCTTGTCGTGGACGAGCCGGACTGAGACTTTCTCGAGCGGCCATTTCTTGCGGTCGGCATACATGCGCAAGGTCATGGACGTGCAGGCGCCAAGCGCGGCCGAGAGGAGCTGATAAGGCGACGGGCCGCTATCCGTACCGCCGAAGGCTTCCGGCTCGCCGGCGGTCAGGCTGTGACGACCGGCGGTGATCGCCTGCGCGAACTTGCCCGCGCCGGTCTCGGCCACCGTCACGCCCTCCTCGCTCTCTTCCGTCTTCGCCGAGGCGGCCGATTCCACCTCCCCCGCGTCGATATAGCGCGCGGACCAGGCCGCGAGGACCTGCGCCACGTAGTCGGCATCGGCCTTTTCCGACAGCAGGTGATCGGCCTTGTCCAAAGACACGAAGCTCTTGGGATGCTTGGCCGCGACGAAAATTTCGCCGGCGTTTTCGATCCCGACGATGCGGTCGAGCGGGGCATGGAAAACGATCAGGGCCTTCTTGAGCGCGGTGATCCGTTCCTTCTGCGGCTGGCCGGCAATGTCTTCGAGAAACTGTCTGCGCACCCGGAAGGGCCGCCCGGCGATCTTCACCTCCGCCTCGCCCTTCTCCTCGATCTCGTCGCGCTTCTCGGCAAAGAGATCGGCGACATGGCCCGGATCGGACGGCGCGCCGATGGTGGCGACGGCGACCGCCTCGTCGATTTCGCCGGCCACGGCCAGCACGGCCGCGCCGCCGAGGCTGTGGCCGATCAGTATCTTCGGCCCCTCGTCGCGCTCGCGCAGATAGCGCGCGGCCAGAATGATATCTTCGACGTTGGAGCTGAAATTGGTGTTGGCGAATTCGCCCTCGGAATGGCCCAGCCCCGTGAAGTCGAAGCGCAGCACGCCGATGCCGTGATCCGTCAGGCCCCGGGCAATGCGCGACGCCGACTGGATATCCTTGCCGCAGGTGAAGCAGTGCGCGAACAGGGCATAAGCGCGCGGCGCGCTGTCCGGCAGATCGAGCCGCCCGGCCAATTCGTGCCCCTGGGCCCCTTCGAAGGTGATCTTCTCGCTGCGCATCGCCGTCCTCTCGCTCAAGAGACCCTGGTGCGGGCCCGTCCGGCATCTATGA
>JABIRQ010000355.1 GCA_018699755.1 Rhodospirillaceae bacterium
CGCCTCGCCGGTGATGGATCCGGAGATGTTCATCTTGACCGCTGCCGCCATCGGCCCCGGCTTCGCGGTGGCCAAGACCGCCGCCGCCTTTGCCATCGGCCTCGCCGGCGGCGGCCTGGCCCATGGTCTGGTTCGCGCCAGCCGCCTGACGGGTTCGCTGCGCCCGGGTATCGGTGGCTGCGGCAGCGGCTGCGGCGCGACAGCCGAGGAGCCGAAGCTGCGCTGGGCCGTGTGGCGCGAGCCCGCCCGCCTGCGCGTGCTGTTCCGCGAGGCCTGGCAGGCCGCCTTCTTCCTCGGCAAATGGCTGCTGCTCGCCTTCGCCCTCGAGAGCCTGATGGCCGCCTATCTGCCGCCCGGTCTGGTGGCGAGCGTGCTGGGCGACGACAACGGCTTCGCGATTCCCCTGGCCGCCGCGATCGGCGTGCCGGCCTATCTCAACGGCTATGCCGCGATCCCGGTGGTCGCCGAGCTGATGCGCCTGGGCATGGCCCCGGGCGCGGCGATGACCTTCATGGTGGCCGGCGGCATCACCAGCATTCCGGCCGCCGCGGCCGTGCTCGCCGTCGTGCGCCTGCCGGTCTTCGCGCTCTATGTCGCGATGGCCCTCGCCGGCGCCCTGGCAGCCGGCTACGCCTATCAGTTTGTCGCCTAGGATCGGGAGCTAGGCCCGGCCCGCGAGGGAACGGACCCGTGCCCTGGGACAAGCGCAGGCGTCAGGACCTATCTACTGGACAGCGCACACATATCCAGAAAACTTCCCCGCACTCGTGCGGTCGAGTGCCTCGTCTCCGAGGTCGTCGTCCTGGACGGTATCGGCAGCAGTATTCGCAGCCATATTGGCCTCCGTGTTGGCGTGAGCGAGCCCGAGGCGGCGGTTCGTCCCGCGAGGGTCCGGCCCCCCTGCCTTGGGCCAATCGCGGTGGCTAGGACCTACCTAGCCGACAGGCCAGCGCCGAAGCGATTGTCCGATAAGACTTGCGCTATCGCTATGCGATGTCAATTCGGAATCATGCGTTGACCCTGCAGAACTGGAGGACTTCGGCCAGGAGTCCGGCACGCCCAATGTTGCCCTGGGTCACCCCCCATCGTGCCTGGCACCGTTTCTTCGGTCGCTTCGGCCCTGGCGCGAGGCCTGCGGGGTCGGTGCGAACACTTCGGTCTGGCGGTCGGCCTGAGTACCGGAGAGGGTCCGGAGGCGGCGGTGGCCCCAGCGGTCGGGGCGCGCCGGCTTCGCCATGGGCCGGTAGCGCCGGCAGAACAGCACATAGCGGCGGGCGCAGGCCGCCAGGGTCGTGTCCAGGCGCAGGAAGGCGGGATGCCAGTCGGTCAATGCGCCGGGCCGGGCGTCGGCGTGGATGTAGCGCAGCACCGCGAGGGCGTGGCGGTCGAGACCGGAGGGCTGGCTGGCCTTCTTGGATACAGTCCGAACCAAACGTTACAATGACATTGTTGGGTCAAACGCATGGCGATAGCCTATCAAGCAGTCATTTCGCCCCACCGGCCATGCTGCGCGACATGGCGAAGACGGTCGCCGCGTTCTATTGAGGATGTTCGGGAGTTCGAAATTCCAGCCGCGCTACTGCGAGAATGTGTTTGCCGAACTGTGATCAGAGGGTTCTTCGTTTCGAGGAGTGAGGCATGAGCCAGACGATATCGACGGCGAACGCTCCGGTCGCGCCCTACACGCGGATCACGGTTCGCCCCATGTGTGCCGCCGCCGGCGCCGTGATCGGCGGCGTCGATCTTTCCAGGCCGCTCGACGGTGAGACCGTTGCGGAGATTCGCCGGGCCTTTCTCGATCATTGCGTGATCGTCTTCCGGGACCAGGACCTCGACCCAGCCCGCCAGATCGCCTTCACCGAACATTTCGGCAAGGTCGAGGGGCATCCGCTCTACCGCACGCCCGATATCGCAGAGTTCCCCGACGTCATCGTGCTCGAACACAAGGCCGGCAAGTTCTACAAGGGCAAGAACAAGCTGTGGCATTCGGACGTCACTGTCAGCGAGACGCCGCCGCTGGGCAGCGTTCTGCATTGCCGGGCCTGCTGGGAGGGCTTCGCCGATACGATGTTCGCCAATCAGTACCTGGCCTATGAGGCGTTGTCGGATGCGATGCGGGGCTTCCTCGAAGGGCTGACGGCCGAGCATTCGGGCGCCTTGAACCAGACTCTGAACAATGCCGATCCGATCAATGCTCGGATCGAGACCATCCCCGATCCGGTCGTGCACCCGGTCGTCCGCACCCATCCGGAAACCGGGCGGCGAGCCCTCTTCGTCAATCCGGGCTTTACCTATCGAATCCGCGAGTTAACGAACGAGGAAAGCGCCAACCTGCTCGCTTTCCTTTACGACCATGCAGTGCAGCATCAGTTCATCTACCGCCATCGCTGGCGCCCTGGCGATGTTGCCATGTTCGATAACCGATGCCTGATGCACTCTGTCGTGCAGGACCATCCGCACGACATGCACAGGCTCATGCACCGAACAACGGCAGCGGGCGATCGACCCTATTTGTAGCGAGCGAATTCTGTAATTTCGCTATCCGCACAATTGCGGTCAGGCTTCCGAGGGGGTTGGTTTTCACACCGCGCGCCGGCCATGGTGGAACGAACGCGCATACTGGGATGTGGGAAAAGATGCCCTATAGCGGCTACGAGGTGCTGGCCTGCCCCCCCCTTAGGGTCACAGTCATGCAGCACATCGTTCGATATTTCTAACTGCGACAAAGATCGCGACCGGAGTATTACGCAGGACGAGTACGACAAGAAGGCGCGCGAGCTGAAGGAGAGCCGGGCCGAGATCGCGGCCTGGATCGAACAGCACAAGGACTGCGAGGGGACCTTCCGAACGACGCTGGAAACTTTGATTTCCGCGGCCTCGCGCGCCGCGGACATCTTCGAGCGTTCGAACATCGACGAGAAGCGACAGCTCGTCGCCTTCGTCTTTTCGAACCTCAGGCTGAGGGGAAAAAAGCTAGAGTTTGCCTTGCGTTCGCCCTTCGATCTGACGGTCGATCGGCCGGATTATGCAAGTTGGCTGGGGCGGCAGGATTCGAACCTGCGATCACGGGATCAAAACCCGGTGCCTTACCGCTTGGCTACGCCCCATGGAGCCGGCCGGAAATTAAGGCTTCGGCGACGCCTCCGCAACGTCGGTCACGCGGCCTCGGCCATCTGGTCGCGGTACCAGGCATAGGTCGCGGCCAGACCCTCGCGCAGCCCGGTGCGGGCGCGCCAGCCCAGGGCATGGATGCGCGCGACGTCGAGCAGCTTGCGCGGCGTGCCGTCCGGCTTCTCCGTGTCGTAGGAAAACCCGCCCTCGAAGCCCACGACCCCGGCGATCAGCTCCGCCAGATCGCGGATGGTCACGTCCTCGCCGGTCCCCACATTGACCGTCTCGACCGCGGAATAGTGCAGCATCAGATAGACCAGGGCATCGGCCAAGTCGTCGACATAGAGAAACTCGCGCCGCGGCGTGCCGCTGCCCCAGATCACGACCTCTCCCGCGCCCTCCGCCTTGGCCCGATGGGTCTTGGCCATCAGCGCCGGCACGACATGGCTCGCCGCCAGAT
This sequence comes from Rhodospirillaceae bacterium, assembly GCA_018699755.1. Classification (GTDB taxonomy): domain Bacteria; phylum Pseudomonadota; class Alphaproteobacteria; order CADEGL01; family CADEGL01; genus JABIRQ01. The sequence goes on from JABIRQ010000355.1 coordinate 3,572, forward strand.
CGAAATTGTCGCCCGGCCCGTAGAGATTGGTCGGCATGGCCGAAATGAAATCCGCGCCATGCTGGCGGCGATAGGCCTCGCACAGCTTCAGCCCGGCGATCTTGGCGATGGCGTACCACTGGTTCGTCGGCTCCAGCGGCCCGGTCAACAGCGAATCCTCGGAAATCGGCTGATCGGCCAGGCGCGGATAGATGCAGGAGGAGCCCAGGAACAGCAGCTTGCCGACCCCGGCCTTGTGGGCGCCGTGGACGATGTTCGTCTCGATCGCGAGGTTGTCGTAGATGAAATCCGCCGGCCGGCTGTCATTCGCCAGGATGCCGCCGACCGTCGCGGCGGCCAGGAAGATCGCATCGGGTCGCGCCTCGGCCAGCCAATCCTCGGTTTCGGCCTGGCGGCGCAGATCGACCGTCTGGCGGCCCACGGTCAGGACCTCGCAGTCCTCACGCTCCAGGCACCTCAAAATCGCCGCACCGACCATGCCGCCATGACCCGCGACCCAGACCCGCCGGCCGGCCAGGGAATACAACGGTTCACTCATGTCGGTTTCGGCGCAGGGTTTCGCGCTGCATGGCTTTCATGTCCGCCGCCACCATCTCCTTGACCAAGTCGGCAAAGCCCGTCTTGTGACGCCAGCCCAGCTTTTCCTTGGCCTTGGTCGCGTCGCCCCGCAGATGGGGAACCTCGGTCGGGCGGAAATACCCGGGATCGATCTGAACCAG
>JABIRQ010000356.1 GCA_018699755.1 Rhodospirillaceae bacterium
CCCGCCGTGCTGGAAAGCGCCGCCATCGGCGTCAGAGCCGAGGTCGGCGACGACGAGGTTATGGTCGTCGTGGCACTCCGGCACGGCACGGCGCTCGCGCCCGAGGAACTGGTCGCGTTCCTGCAGCCGCGCATGCCGGCCTTCATGGTGCCGCGCTACGTCGAGATCGTCGACGCTCTGCCCAAGACCGAGAATGGCAAGATCCGGAAATACCCGTTGCGCGAGCGGGGCGTGATGGAGACCACCTGGGATCGCGACGTCTGAATCCTGCGCCCCGTCTCAGTTTCCCTGCCAATCCGGCTTCCGCTTCTGGGTGAAGGCGGTCACGCCTTCCATGACATCGTCCGACATGATCATTTCCTCGTAGATCGGCAAGCCGCTCTTGCCCGGTTTGGTCAGGGCGATCGCGTCCTGGAGAGGCATGCCGTCGATCTTGTTCATCACCGCCTTCATCGCCTGAAGCGCGAGCGGACTGCCCTTCGAAATCTGCGCGGCGATCTCCCGTGCCGTCTCCAACACCTTGTCGCGCGGCACCACACGGGCCGCCAGGCCCCATTTCAGCGCCTCTTCGGCGTCCATCCGGCGCCCCGTAAGCAGCAGGTCCTTGGCGACGTAGTAGGGGATACGCCGGGGCAGCGCCTGCACCGCGCCGGCGTCGGCAAGGAAGCCGCGCTGCATCTCCGGCAGGAAGAAATACGCGTCCTCCGCCATCACGATCACGTCGCATGCCAGGACGATCTCGAAACCGCCGCCCACGGCGGCGCCGTGCACCGCCGCGACGACCGGCTTGGTCAGATCCCAGAACTCGGTGATGCCGCCGAAGCCGCCTGGTCCGAAGCCGGATTCGTGATCCCAATCGCCCTCCGGATCGTAGGCGCCGGCGCTCAGTTCCTTGAGATCCCAACCCGCGCAGAAAATCTTGTCTCCGGTGGCGCGCAGAATTCCGACGCTGGCCTCCGGATCGTCCTGCAGGGCTCGGAAACCCGCGTAGAGCGCGCGGCTAACTTCCCGGTTGATCGCGTTGGCCGGCGGCCGATCGAGCGTGATCTCCATCACGCGCCCGATCCGTTCGGTCGTGACGACGGTCTGGGCCATTTTCTTTCCTCTCGAAGCTCGCGTTGTCGCGACGACAATATGCAGGCTTCTCAGCGCCGTCATGCGCAGTGGGCACCAAGATCGAAAAAACCTACTCCGCCACCGGCCCAGTGCGACGACGGACGGGGTGGCGGTTGGCGTCCTTGAAGCCCAGGGAATCTTCGGCGATCAGGATACGCTGGGTGTTGGGCGAGCCCTCGCCCATGTTCAGCATGTTGACATAGGCCGTGATCTTCTTGATCGGGTATTCGTCGGCCAGGGCATAGCCGCCGAAGATCTCGGCCGCCGATTGCGCCGCATGCTTGGCCGTGGTCGAAGCGAAGTATTTCGCCTGGCTCGCCTCGCGCGTCGCCGGTTCGCCCCGGTCCATGGTCCAGGCCATGCGATACAGCATCAGCCGCGCGGCCTCGATATTCACCGTCATATCGGCGATCAGGTGCTGGACCATCTGATAGGTCGCGATGGGATGGCCGAACACCACACGCTCCTTGGCATAGTCGCGCGCAAGGTCCAGGCAGGCGCGGGCCAGGCCGATCAGGCGCGCGGTCACGGTCAGCCGGCCATAGTCCAGGCCGTTCATGGCGATCTTGAATCCCTCGCCCTCCTCGCCCAGCCGGTTCTCGACCGGCACCGCGAAATCGTCGAGAAAAACCGCGCAACTTCTCAGGCAGTTGGACAAGCCGGTCATGGCGATCGGATCGGCCGCAAAGCCGGGTCCGGATCGGGGCTCGACAATGAAGGCCGTGATGCCCCGATGCCCGGCCGCGGGGTCGGTCTTGGCGAAAAGCAGGCCCGTGTCGCAGGCATTGGCGAAGGTGATCCACTGCTTGGAGCCGTTCAGGCGATAGACCGCGCCGTCGCGGCGCGCAGTGGTCTTCATCGCCCCCGCCGCATCGGAACCGCCGCCCGGCTCGGAGAGGGCGAACATACCCATCTTGCGCCCCGCGACGAGGTCCGGGACGAAGCGCCGTACCTGCTCCTCCGTGCCCCAGTTGTAGATCGTGAAGGGGCAGGTCATGGCCTGCATGTTCATGCAATAGCCGTATTCGGGAGCCAAGCGCGAGATTTCCTCGGCGATCGCCGCGACCGCCTGAAAACCCATCGCCGTGCCGCCGACATCCTCGCCGAAGGCCACACCGAACAGCCCCGCCGCACCCAGTTTCTCGACCAGGGGCCGCGGGAACTCGCCGCTTTCTTCGTAAGCCGGAGTCGCCGGGAGGATTTCGTCCTCCAGCACACGGCGCACCGTGTCGCGCGCCTGCTCGATTTCGGGAGGGAGAGTCAGGTCCATTTCCGTCTTCGTCCTATCGTCCGCTCAGCCGCGCATGCATCGATTCGAGAGCGTCGCGCAAGGCTTCCATCCCGCCGTCGGCGCGGAAGGCGCGCAAGCCCTGGGCGTTGAGGCCGCCGAGGGTCGCCGCGCGGTCCGCGAGGGCGGCGAAGCGTCCCGCTTCGCCCTCCACGCCATCGCCGGCAATCGCCGCCACCAAGCTTGCGGTAAAGGTTTCGGCGCGCGCCGCGTCGACGCCTTCGTCCGCCGCCCAGCGGCTGACCTCTTCCATCTGGCCGTAGAAGGTCGCGATCAAGCCAACGATGCACCATAGCGCGCTGAACTCCGCGTCCCCCGCGACGGGGACTGGCGTTCCGAAACGCGCCAGCAGATTTTCCACTTCCGGATCGGCCGGATGATAGGCGATCGGCCCGGAACGCCGGGCCGCGGTCGGCTGGGGCCCGGCGCGGAACAGGCGGGCCTTGGGATTGACCCAGCGCCCCACCTCCTCCAGCCCCATCGTGCCGATCGTGGAGATCACCCGTTGATCCGGGCGGAACGAAATGCCGATCAGGGCCGATTCCACTCCGTCCGGCGGCAGGCACAGAAAAACGGGATCGCATGCGTCGGCCACCGCCTGGTTGTCGGCCGCGACCTCGACGGCGGCAAAGCGCGCCGCCAAGCCCCGCGAGACCACGGCGCCGCGCGGCGAGACCAGGATTGGTTCCTTCGGCCCTTCGCCGGCGCACAGGCCCTCGACCATCGCCTCGGCGATCCGCCCCGTGCCGATGAAACCGATGGTCACGACTCAGCCCGCCTCGGCCATACCGCGCTCCATACGGCGGAACACGGCCTCGACCCCCTCGCGCCAGGGGGCGAAGGCATCGCGCTCGCCCAGGATGGCCATGACCTGTTCGTTGATCCCGCCCTTGGTCTGGGCCGAGGCGGCGAGATCGGCATAGCTCGCCTCGCCGTCCCGCGCCATCACGGCCAGGGTGTGGAACATGGAATCGAGATAGGCGCGCGCCGTCTCGGGCGCGACGCCGCCTTTCTCTGTCCAGGCCATGATCTCGGCCATCAGGGCATAATAGGGTGCCACCAGAGAGGTCAGGGTCCATAGGCGGTGGAAAGCGCTTTCGCTTTCGGCCGCGATCGGCGTGCCGAAACGCGCGAGCAAAGCCTCCACCTTCTCATCCGCCGGGTAGTAGACCACCGGACCCAGACGGCGCGCCGCGCTGGGCAGGGGCACGGCGCGGCTGACCCGGGTCGCGGGCGCGATCAGCGGCCCCAGCTCGGCCTGGGGCCGCAGCGCGATCAAAGAGACGACCAGATGATCGGCGCGGAAGTGAAGCGGCTCCAGAATTTCGGGCGCGACCTGGGGCCGCACGGCAAGCACCACCGTCTCCGCCCCGTCCAAGACCGCCTGGTTGTCGGTCGCCACCGACACCGACTCGAAACGCCCGGCCAAATCCGCCGCGACCGTGCGGTTGCGGGGCGACAGCAGGATGGGCGCGGGCGGATCGCCGTCGCCGCACAGCCCCTCGACCACCGCCTTGGTGATATGCCCCGTGCCGATAAAGCCGATCGTCATGCGCGCCTCTCTTGAGCGTTTCGGGCCGCATCCTGCGTCCCGCTCCGCCCACCGGCAAGTCCCGGGACCTTCGCCGCGTATCGCCGGTCGCGGATTTCGCTTCCCACCGTCCTGCTCTAGTCTGCCGCCGCGAAACGAGGGAGGAACCGCCATGCGCTGGACGCGCACCATTTCCGTCGCCGATACCCATTGCGAAGGCACGCCCGCGCGCATCGTCGTGGGCGGCGTCCTGCCGCCGCCAGGGAACAGCGTGAAGGAGCAGATGATGCATCTGCGCGATCACGACGATTCCCTGCGCAAGTTCCTCCTGAACGAGCCGCGCGGCGCGGGCATCAGTTCCTGCGACCTGATCGTGCCGCCCAAGGACCCGGCGGCCGATGCCGGCTATATCATCATGGAGACGGTGGAATACCCGCCCATGTCCGGATCCAACACCATCTCCACCGCAACCGCGCTGATCGAGCTCGGCATCCTTCAAATGGAAGGGGATTCGGGCAACTTCATCCTCGAATCTCCCGCCGGACTCATCCATATCAACGCCCGGCGCGACGAGGACGGGGCGCTGGAAATCACCTTCACCAACCAGCCGGCCTTCGTCGTCGCCCTGGACCATCCGCTGGAAGTGCCGGGCATCGGCACGATTTCAGTCGATGTTGCCTATGGCGGCATGTTCTTTGCCATCGCCGATGCGCCGACCCTCGGCTTCTCGGTGAAGCCCGACGAAGCCAAGGACATCGTCGCCACCGGCATGTTGATCACCCTGGCGGCGATTGAGCAGATCGAGGCCCGCCATCCGACCGAGCCCGAGTTCCAGGGCGTCTCCATCTCCCAGATCGCCTGCCCCATAGAGGACGTGGCGGGCGGCAAGAAATCGCGCAACGCCTGCGTCGTCCAGCCCGGCCGGATCGATCGCAGCCCGACCGGCACCGGCACCTGCGCCCGCCTGGCGGTGATGCGCGCCCGGGGCCAGATCGCGGTGGGCGAAAGTTTCGAGAACCGCTCGATCATCGACACCCGCTTCTTCGGCCATGTCGTGCGCGAGACCGAGGTCGGCGGCCTGCCCGCCGTGGTCCCGACCATCGCCGGGCGCGGCTGGGTGTCGGGCCTCATTCAATACGGCTACGATCCCTCCGACCCCTTCCCGGAGGGGTACAGGCTCGACGACTAAGGAGGATCCTGGGGCACAACTGCTCCTCATCCTGAGGAGACCGCAAAGCGGTCGTCTCGAAGGATGATTGGCACCACGCCGGCCGGCGGCGCTGGTAAAGTCGGACCGGCATATCGGGCATACAGGGAGAAACGAAACATGCGCTGGCAGCGCACCATCACCGTCGCCGACGTGCATGCGGAGGGCGAGCCGGGCCGGGTCGTGGTCGGCGGCGTCCTGCCACCTCCGGGCGAGACCATCCTCGACCAGATGCTCTACATGCGCGACCACGACGATTGGCTGCGCCGCTTCCTCCTGAACGAGCCGCGCGGCTCGGGCATCGCCTCGGCCAATGTGATCTACCCGCCCAAGCATCCGGACGCCCAGGCCGGCTACGTCATCATGGAATCGGTCGAATACCCGCCCATGTCCGGCTCCAACACGATCTGCACGGCGACCGCGCTGATCGAGCTGGGCATCCTGCCGATGGAAAGCGACGAGCAGCAATTCACCCTGGAAGCGCCGGCCGGCCTGATCGCCATCACCGCCCGCCGCCTGGGCGATGGCGCGCTGGAGATCGAATTCACCAACCAGCCCGCCTTCGTCGTCGCCCTGGACCACCCCTTGGAGGTCGAAGGGGTCGGCACGATCCCGGTCGATGTCAGCTATGGCGGCATGTTCTACGCCATCGCCGACGCCAAGGCCCTGGGCTTCGAGGTCGTCCCGGACGAGGCCAAAGACCTGGTCGCCATGGGCTCGAAGATCACCCGCGCGGCCAGCGAACAGGTCGAGGCCAAACACCCCACCCAGCCCGTCTTCGAAGGGGTCTCGATTTCCCAGCTCGCCATGCCGTTGGAAGAGAGCGCCGGGGTCAAGAAGTCACGCAACGTCTGCATCGTTCAACCCGGCCGCATCGACCGCTGCCCCTGCGGCACGGGCACCTGCGCGCGGATGGCCGTGCTGCACGCCCGGGGCCTGCTCGCCGTGGGGGAGACCTTCGAGAACTGGTCGGTCATCGGCACCCGCTTCCGCACCAGCATCGTCGAGGAGACCGTCCTGGGCGGCGTGCCCGCCGTCATCCCCCGGGTCGCGGGTCGGGGCTGGATCGCCGGGATGATCCAATACGGCCACGACCCCTCCGACCCCTTCCCAGAAGGCTACCGCCTGGACGACTGATCCGAATACCCGCCCCTTCCGAGGAGAACAACGACCATGCATTGGAAGCGCGTCATCACCGCCTACGACGTTCACGCCGAAGGCGAAACCGGCCGCGTCGTCACCGGGGGCATCATCCCGCCGCCGGGCAACAGCGTGTACGAGAAGATGTGCCACATGCGCGAGAACAACGACTGGATCCGCAAGTTCCTGCTGAACGAGCCGCGGGGCGGCAACACCAGTTCCGCCAACGTCCTGGTCCCGCCCTGCGATCCTCGCGCCTCGGTCGGCTATATCATCATCGAGACGGCCGAGTATTGCGCGATGAGCGGCTCGAACACGATCTGCACGGCAACCGCGGTGCTCGAAGCCGGCATCGTGCCGATGACCGGCGACGTGACGAAATTCGGCATGGAGGCGCCGGGCGGCCTGATCGAGATTACCGCCGACACAAGCGGCGGCCGGGCGCGCGAAATCGAATTCAAGAACCAGCCCGCCTTCGTCTGCCATCTCGACCACCCGCTCCAGGTCGAGGGCCTGGGCGAGATCGTCGCGGATATCGCCTATGGCGGCATGTTTTTCGTGATCGTCGATGCCGAGGCCTTGGGTTTCTCGATCAAGCCCGAGGAGGGCAAGGCCCTGGTCGATCTCGGCATGCGCGTGATCCGCGCGGCCGAGAAGCAAGTCGAGGCCGTTCACCCGGAAAATCACGACCTGCACACGGTTTCCATCGCCTGCCTCGCCATGCCGGTGAAGGACAGCTCCGACGGCAAGACCTCGCGCAACGCCTGCATCGTCCAGCCCGGCCGCATCGACCGCTGCCCCACGGGCACGGCAACCTGCGCCCGCCTGGCCGTGATGCATGCGCGGGACCAGATCGCGCCGGGGGAAACCTTCGTCAACCACTCGATCCTGGACACCCGCTTCCGCTCCAAGATCGTCGAGACGACGACCTGCGGCGGCGTGCCCGCGGTGATCCCCACCGTGGCCGGGCGCGGCTTCGTCACCGGCATGATGAGTTACGGCCTGGACCCCGACGATCCCTTCCCGGAAGGTTACCGCATCGAGGACTAGGGACTGGGCGGCCGCAACGCCGCCTCGCCCTATCTCCCCGCGTCGTAACCGTGGCGGGCCATGACCGCGCCGGCGGCTTCCGCCACGCCCATGACGGCTTGGTCGCCCAGGTGATTGCGCCAATCCCCGGCCTCGCCCTTGCGCCAGAAGCTCGCGCGGTCCTCCTTGCCGCGCTTGCGGCCGCCGGACAGGGTTTCGAAACGGGTCGCGTCCAACAGGGATTGCGCCATATCGGGGCCCGATTGCACACCGAGATGCTCGAGAATGCCTGCGACCGCGGCGCGGCCGCGCTTCCCTGCGAGATCCTCGTAACGAACGGTGTGAAGAATCTCGCCGCGCCGCTTCGCCGCCTCCGCGACCGTTTCCGTCGCACTCGCCCAGCTTGCCGCGATCAGGCGCGACCAGGCCGACAGGTCGGCCGCCCGGCGGCTCATATCCGTACCGACCCTCTGGTTGTGGAACCAGCTCGAAACTGCGACGTCGCGGGGATCGCGCAGCAGATAGACGAAGCGGCCCTGGGGGAAGAGGTCGAGGAACAGGCTGATGCGGTCGGTGATCCCGTTATCCTTGACGCCGCTGGCCCGCACCCCCTCCTGGCGAAAGCCCTTGGCCAGGGCGATGCGGACGATGTTGCGCAACATCAGGGCGCCGTCGCGGCGGTCGAAAAACGCCGGAGAGGCCCCCGAAGTTCGCTCCGATACGTCTTGGAGAAGCTTGTTATAGCCGGTCAGCAGCCGCTCGAAGCTTTTGACGAAATAGCCGAACTGATCCTCGGGTCGGCAGACGATCTCGGGATGGGCGTCCAGCAGCATCTGCAGCCAGGTGGTGCCCGACTTGGGCATGCCGAAAACGAAGAAGAGCGTCCGGTCGCTGGCCACGACTCCGTCCCTCGCCGGTTCAGAACACCACGCACAAACGCAGCGAATCGTAGATCGCCGCATGGATGTTGCGCCCCGCCACCGCGTCGCCCACCCGGTAGAGCGCGAATTTGCCATCGGGGTTCCGTTCGAGCGCCTGGGGCCGCACATCGACCAGGGCGTGAAGGTCGAGCGCGCCCAGGTTGCGGGAATGGGGCTTCAGGGCCTCGTAGAGTTCCTCGCGCGGGATGATTCCGCCTTCCGAGACGACCTGGTCGACGACCCGCTCCTCCTCCTCGTCGGTATAGGCGTTGCGCAGGACGGCGACGACCCGGTTGCCCTCGGGATAGACCTCGGCCAGGTGATAGTCGGAGGTCTTCACGACCCCCTTTGCGTAAAGCCGTTTGTAATGCACGGCGAAGTCCGTCACGCCGACATCCTCGCCGACGAACCGGTCGGGGGTGACGACCTCGACCCGGCTGCCCCGCTCGCTCAGCACTTCGGCGACCGAGGGGCCATGATGATCGCCGTTGGCATCGAACAGCAGCACGCTTTCCCCCGGCTCGGCCTTGCCGTTCAGGATGTCCCAACTCGACACCGCGTGCTCGATACCCTTGATCGGCCCCTTGTTGGGCGCGCCGCCCGTGGCGACCACGACGATATCCGGGTTCTCGGCCATTACCGACTCAGCCGTCGCCGCAGTCTTCAGGCGTATCTCCGCCCCCGCCTTGCGCGCCTGCTGATCGAGCCAGCGCGGAATGCCCGAGAGGGATTCCCGCCAGGTCGCGCGCGCCGCGATATTGACCTGCCCGCCCGTCCTGTCCTCGGCCTCGAAGACCACGACCTCGTGCCCGCGCAAGGCCGAAACCCGCGCGGCTTCCAGCCCGCCGACCCCCGCGCCGATGACCACCACCTTCTTGCGGGGGCCGTCCGTGGGCGGAACGATATGCGGCATCTTGGCTTCGCGGCTGGTCGCCGGGTTCTGGATGCAGAGCGCTTCCTTGCCGACATAGATGCGGTTGATGCAGTAGTTCGCGCCCACGCATTGCCGAATGTCGTCGACCCGCCCTTCCTTGAGCTTGGTGACGATATGCGGATCGGCGATATGGGGGCGGGTCATCGCCACCATGTCGAGATGACCCTCCTCGATCGCTCGCGCCGCCGTCGCCAGGTCCGGGATGCGCCCGGCATGGAAGATCGGGATATCGACCGCCGCCCGGATGGCGCTGGCCAGATAGAGGTAGGGTGCGACCGGAAAGCTCATGTTCGGGATGCTGAGAGAACTGCCCTGCCAGTCGCTGACCTGGCTGGCCATGATGTTCAGGTAGTCGATCTTGCCGCTCTCGGCCAACCGCACGGCGATCTCCAGGCAGTCGTCCTGGCTCAGGCCGTTGGCGATGAATTCGTCCGCCGTGATGCGGATGCCGAGGATGAAATCCTCGCCCACCTGGCGGCGAACGGCATCGATCGCTTCGAAGGCGAAGCGCATGCGGTTTTCCAGGCTGCCGCCGTATTCGTCCGTCCGCGTATTCGCGGCGGGGGAGAAGAACTGCAGGGCCAAATGGCTGCCGGCGAACAGCATCTCGACCCCGTCCAACCCGCTTTCCTTGATTCGGCGCGCGCCCTGGCCCAGGTCCTCGGCGATGCGCTCCAGGTCCCAATCCTCGATCTTCTTGGGATAGACCCGGTGCTCGGTCTCGCGGATGTGGCTTGGCGCGACACTGGGCAGCCAATGCTTGATGTCCCAGCGCGTGCGCCGCCCGGCATGGCTGATCTGGCAGAAACCGGCCGCGCCGTGGCTGTGGAAGCGGTCGGCCATCTGGCGCAGATAGGGGATCACCCGGTCGTCGGCCAGGTCGAGCTGGCCGAAGGTCGAGGGGTTGTCGAGGGAGACGGCGCTGGAGCCGCCGAACATGTTGAGGCCGACCCCGCCCTTGGCCTTTTCCTCGTAATAGAGCTGCTCGCGCTCCGCCGGCATGCCGCCGTCGTTGTAACCGGGCGCATGGGACGTGCTCATGATCCGGTTGCGGATCGTCAGGTGTTTCAACGTGAACGGCTGCAGCAATGCGTCGTATTCGGCCATGGGCCTCCCCTCCCTCGCGCGCGCCGAACGTTGGCACAGGCCGCGCCGGGCGGCAACGCCGCAGCCATGTCGAATGCAAGGGCGATGCTGGATTGTCGCGGGGCCTCGGGTATTCTGCGATCTGGCGTTCAGGCATTTGAGGGAGGCGAAGCATGAGCTATCCGGACTGGGAAACGATCCGCAATTCGAACTTCATGAAGGGTCGGAACTTCCCGCTCTTCGAGGCGGACATGCCGAGCTTCATGTGCCGCCCCATCGCCGTCCGTCCGGAACAGTTGGAGGGCGCCGACGTGGTCATCATCGGCGCGCCCTACGCGACGAGTTGGGGACCGCTCTATGCCGGGGTCGAGAAGGAACTCTGGATCAAGGCGCCCAAGCGGGTGCGCCAGCAATCCGCGCGCTATCCCTCCGCCTATATTCAGGAATTCGATTTCGACGTGTTCGACTATCTCAAGGTGGTCGATTACGGCGATGCCGACATTCCGGAAGAGGCCAACCACGCCCCCACGGCCGAGAACGTGCTGCGCGCCCAGGCTGCCGTCGAGAAGAAGGTCAACGACGCCCTGGACGCCGGCGCCCTGCCCATCGTGATCGGCCAGAACTCGCCCTGCGGCTCCTTCGCCATCGCCAAGCCGGTGGCCGAGCACACCAAGGGCAAAGTCGGCATGGTCAGCCTGGACACCCATTGGGACGCCCAGCATCTCGACCATGTCTCGATGGACCCGCGCATCGCAGGCAGCGGAAGTTGGAAGCACAAGACCTACGAGCTGCTGCCCAATTTCTCGATCCCCAACCTGGTCGAGATCGGCGAGCGCGGGATGCTGGAGCGCAAGGACATCGTGCGCCGCTACCTGAACGAGGGCGCGCGCTTCATCTCGTCATGGGAGGTCCGCTCCGGCCTTGGCATTCAGGGCGTGGTCGACGCGCTCGACCAGGCCTATGGCGGCACCGAGGCCGTCTACGCCCATTTCGACATGGATGTCATGGGCGGCGCGGGGCCCGCGCCGGGCGATATCCTGGGCGAACTGGCCGAGCCCATCGGCCTGACGGAATACGAGGTCATCCGCATCGCCCACGAAGTCGGCAAGCGCGGCATCGACGGCTTCTCCTTCATCTGCATCCCGCCCGGCTCGGCCGTGGTCTACCGGACCATCGTCTACGTCATCATGTATCTGCTGGCTGGCATCGCCGTGGCGCAGGGCGCGAAAGCGGGAGATTGAGGGCCGGACCTCCACCCCCATTCCGTCATGCCCCGGCCCGAGCCCGGGGCATCCGACCGCCCCAACCCCTGGATCGCCCGAGCTTCGCCGGGCGATGACGGAAGAGTGAAATGCGGGTCCGGTCGGAACTCCTGCCCCACTACAGGGCCAGGCACAGCCGCAGGCTGTCGTAGATCGAGGCATGGAGGTTGCGGCTGGCCACCGCATCGCCGACCCGGAACAGTTGGAAACGGCCCGCCGGGTTGGTCTCGACCACCTGGGGCTTGAGCGCGATCAGGGCATCGAGATCGACCTCGCCCAGGTTCCGCGAGTGCGGCACGAGCGCGAAATAGAGCTCGTCCTCGGGCAGGGTGCCGTGCTCGGCGACGACCTGATCGACCACCCTTTCCTCTTCCTCCAGCGTGTATTCGTTGCGCAGCACGGCAACCAGTCGGTTGCCTTCCAGATAGACCGAGGTCAGGCGCATATCCGGGGTCATCACGACGCCCTTGCCGTAAAGCTCGCGCAGATGGATCGGCCAGTTGGTCAGGCCGACCTCGACCCCGGCGAAACGCTCGGGATGGACCAGCTCGACCTTGCTGCCGCGCCCAGCCAGCAGTTCCGCCACGCTCATCGCCTGATGGTCGCCCTGATCGTCGAACAGCAGCACGGAGTCCCCAGGCTCCACCGTCCCGGCCAGGATGTCCCAGGTGCTGACGGCATGCGCCACCCCCTCGAACGCCCCCTTGTTGGGCCGCCCGCCGGTCGCAACGATCACCGCCTCCGGCTGCTCGCCCAACACGGCCTCCGCCGTCGCCCGCGTGCCCATGCGGATATCCGCACCTTCCTTGCGCGCCTGGGTATCCAGCCAGCGGGTCACGCCGGACAGGGCCTCACGCCAGCCCGCCCTGGCGGCCAGATTCACCTGCCCGCCCGTCTGCGCTTCGGCCTCGAACAGCACGACCCGGTGGCCGCGCCGCGCCGCGACCCGCGCCGCCTCCAACCCCGCCGGTCCGCCACCCACGATCACCACCTTTTTGCCGCCCGCCGCGGCCGGAACCTCCTGCGGCAAAGTGGCCTCGCGCCCGGTCGCCGGATTCTGGATGCACAGGGCCTCGCCCACGAACAGGTGATCGACGCAGTAGTTCGCGCCGACGCATTGACGGATGTCGTCCGGCTGCCCCTCGGCCAGCTTGCGGGCGATCTGGGGATCGGCCAGATGGGCGCGGGTCATGGCGACCAGATCGACATGGCCTTCCTCGACCGCCCGCGCCGCCGTCGCCAGGTCGGTGATGCGCCCGGCATGGAAAACTGGAATGTCGATCGCCTGTTTCACCGCGCTGGCCAGATAGAGGAAGGGCGCGGGCGGGAAGCTCATGTTCGGCTGCAGGATGGCGATGGAGCGGTAGTCGACCGTGCTGCCATGCATGACGTTGACGAAATCGACCATCCCCGTGGCGGCGAAGCGGCGGATCACCTCCAGGGTTTCCTCCGCGCTCAAGCCGCCTTCCAACAACTCGTCGCCCGAGATGCGCAAACCCAGGACGTATTCCGCGCCGACCGCTTCGCGTGCCGCCTCCAGCACTTCGATCCCAAAGCGCATGCGGTTTTCCAGGCTGCCGCCATAGTCGTCCGTTCGCGTGTTGGTCAGCGGCGAAAGGAATTGCGGAATGAGATGGGAGCCGGAATAGCTCAGCTCCGCGCCGTCCAGTCCGCCTTCCTTGCAGCGCCGGGCGGCAGCGGCGAAATCGCGCCGGATGCGCGCGAAATCCCAAGGCTCCATCTCCTTGGGAAAGGACCGGTGCTCCGGCTCGCGCAGGGCCGAGGGCGCGACCGGCGGCAACCAGTTCGCCGCGTCCCAGCGCGAGCGCCTGCCCATATGGCTGATCTGGCACATGATCGCGGCGCCGTGGCGGTGCACCCGTTCGGAAAGGCGCTCGAAATGGGGAACGACAGCGTCCGTCGCGGCGTTGATCTGGCCGAAGGCGGCGCGGCAATCCGGGGACACGGCGGAGGACCCGCCGAACATGGTCAGGCCGATGCCGCCCTCCGCCTTCGCCTCCTGGTAGGCTTGGTAACGCTCCGCCGGCATGCCGTCGGCCGGATAGCCGGTGGCGTGCGCCGTGCTCATGATCCGGTTGCGGATGGTCAGATGCTTGAGCTTGAAGGGCTCCAGCAGCGCATCGTATTCGGCCATCGGTCGCCTCCCTTTCGATGCCTCGTCTTCAGCCTTTCAGGCTCCTGTTGTCGGGATCGTAGGGCGAATCCGGGATGACCCGCACCGCCCGCCTGACGCCCAGGATCTCAACCTCGCAGGACGTCCCGATAGCGGAGAATTCCGGCCGGATATAACCGATGCCCAGGCTCTTCCCGACGACATGGCCATAGGCCCCGGCCGTCACCCGGCCGATCATCTCGCCGCCCTTGAACAGCGGCTCGTTGCCCCAGCAATCGGCATCCCCGGCATCGACCTCGAGGGTGACGAAACGGTTGGGCAATCCCTTTTCCTGCTGGCGCACCAGGGCCTCCCGGCCGATGAATTCCCCCTTGTTCAGCCGGGCGAAGCGGCCCAGCCCCGCCTCCAGCAGGGTGTAGTCGCGGCTCAGGTCCTGGGCCCACATGCGATAGGATTTCTCCATCCGCAGGCTGTCCATCGCCCGCATGCCGACCATGGCGAGGCCGAATTCCTCGCCCGCTTCGACCACCAGGTCGAAGATATGGTTCTGATACTCGATCGGGTGGTGCAGTTCCCAGCCCAGGTCGCCGACGAAGTTGACTCGCAGGGCGCGCACGTCCGGCGCCAGGCCCAGGCCGATGCTCTGCTCGGTCAGCCAGGGAAAGGCCGCGTTCGACAGATCCGCCTCGGTCACCTTGGTCAGCAGGTCGCGGGCGCGCGGCCCGGCGATCACGAAGGTGCCGCGCTGGGTCGTGACGTTGCGCAGGGTCACGCCGTTTGCGGGCAGGCGCTTCATCAGGAAATCGTGATCGAAGCGCTCGGCCGCGCCGGAGCTGATCAGCATGAAGCGGTCGTCGCCCAGCCGCGTAATCGTGAATTCCGAGCGCACCCCACCCTTGGGCGTCAGCGCGTGGCAAAGCTGGATACCCCCGATCCGGCTGGGCAGGCGGTTGGCGACCAGGCGATCGAGCCAAGCTTCGGCGCTCGGCCCTTCGGCCTCGAACTTGGAGAAGCCGCTCAGGTCGATCAAGCCGACCCGTTCGCGCAGGGCACGGCATTCGGCGCCGACATGCTCGAAATAATTGGACCGCCGGAAGCTCCAGACGTCCCTTCGCTCGAACCCCTCGGGCGCGAACCAGTTGGGCCGCTCCCAGCCGTAGCGCTGGCCCCAGACCGCGCCCCGGGCGTCGAGCCGATCATGGCACGGGCTGGTCTTCGCCGGCCGGCCGGCCGGGCGCTCCTCGTCCGGATAGTGGATCACGAAGACGTTCTCATAGGCCTCCTCGTTCTTGGCCTTGAGGTAGTTGCGGTTCGCATAGGCCCCGAAGCGGCGCGGATCGAGGGCCATCATGTCGATGCCCGGTTCGCCCTCCACGATCCATTCCGCGAGCTGCCAGCCCGCCCCGCCGGCCGCCGTGATGCCAAAGCTGTGGCCCTCGTTGTGCCAGACATTGGGCAGGCCGAAGGCCGGGCCGACCAGGGGGCTGCCGTCCGGCGTATAGGGAATCGGGCCGTTGACGACCTCCTTCACCCCGGCCTTGCCGAAGATCGGCACCCGGTTGATCGCCGCCTCGATATGAGGCTCCAACCGTTCGATATCGGGGACCAGAAGTTCCTGGCCGAAATCCTCGGCCACCCCGTCCACCGCCCAGGTCGGCGCGCCCTTCTCATAGGGGCCGAGGATCAGGCCCTGGCGCTCCTCGCGCATGTAGTAGGAGGCGTCGGATTCGCGCAGTACTGCCATCTCGGGCAGGCCCTGGGCCTTGCGCGCGGCCAGCTCCTCGATTTCCTCGGTGACGATATACTGGTGCTCGACCGGGATGGTCGGGATATCCAGACCCAGTAGCGCCCCGGTCTGGCGCGCCCAAGCGCCGGTCGCCGTAACGACGTGCTCGCAGGTGACGTCGCCCTTGTCGGTCTTGACCAGCCACTCCCCGGCGCTCGTCCGTTCGAAGCCGGTCACCTTGGTCCGGCGATAGATTTCCGCGCCGCGGTCGCGCGCGCCCTTGGCCAGGGCCATGGTCAGGTCGGCGGGCGCGACATGGCCGTCATCCGGGTGGTAGAGCGCGCCGACCAGCCCCTCGATATTGCACAGGGGCCAGAGCTCCTCGATCTCCTCCGGCGTCACCATGCGGAAGGGCACGCCGATCGTGTTCGCCGTGCCGCAGTATTTGTAATACTCGTCCATGCGCTCCCGGTTGGTCGCCAAGCGCAGGTTGCCGTTGACATGGAAGCTCACGGGCTGGCCGGTCTCGGCTTCCAGCACCTTGTAGAGATCGACGCTGTATTTATGGAGCTGGCCGACCGTGTAGCTCATGTTGAACAGAGGCAGCAGGCCGGCCGCGTGCCAGGTCGAGCCGTGGGTCAGGTCCGCCTTCTCGATCAGGGCGACATCGGACCAGCCCTTCTTGGCCAGGTGATACAGGGTGCTCACCCCGACAACGCCGCCGCCGACGACCACAACCCGCGCATGGGACTTCATGCCTTGCCTCCCTCCGAGCCCGCCGCCATGTCACACGATAAATCCATTGCGGTCGAGACAACGTAGACTATGTGCATACGCAAGCCGCGCAATCGGCCCGGGCAACGCCCGATTCGGACCTTGGAACAGATGGAGCGACGCGATTCGCCAGATAGCGACCTATGCCGGCCGGATGCTGCGCCCGAAACGCCGCCGCACGAAGGCGGAGCGCGGCCTCGCCGCCATCCTGGTCGCGCCGCTGCTCGCGGGCTGCGGTCTGCTTTCACCCCTGCCCGACGACACGACCGTCGAAAAACGGCTCGCGGCCCTGCCGACCGAGACCATGCCGGTCGAGCGGCCGGTGTCGATCCGCTGGAACGATCATCTGGTGCCCTTCATCGAGGCCGAGAGCGACCGCGACCTGGCCGTCGCCCTCGGTGTCGTCCATGCCCATCTGCGCCTGGGCCAGATGGAGATGATGCGCCGCATCGCCGATGGCCGGCTCTCCGAGATGGCCGGGCCGATGACCACGGATATCGACCACGGCCTGCGCATCCTCAACTACCGGCGCGGGGCGGAGCGCAGCGCCGCCACCCTGCCAACTGAGACGCGCGACTGGCTCCAAGGCTTCGTCGAGGGAATCAACCACTATCAGCGCGTCATGACCGAACCGCCCCACGAATACCGCGTGCTGGGCTTCGAGCGCGAGCCCTGGACGATCGAGGACGTGCTGACCATCGGCCGCCTTGGCTCGACCGACGTCAACTGGATCATGTGGTTCCGCCTGCTCCCCCTGCTCGAGCGCGACGACTGGCCCGAGATCTGGGCCAAGCTGATCGAAGGCGGCACCGATTCCGCGCCCAGCTTCGAGTCCGGCACCGATCTGGCCTTGCTCTCCGACCTGCTGCTCGGCCACACCAAGGCCGGCAGCAATTCCCTGGTCGTCTCGGGCGAACGCAGCGCATCGGGCGCAGCGATGATCGCGAACGACCCCCATCTCGGTATCTTCCTGCCCAATCTCTGGCTGCTCGCCGGCATCAAATCGCCGAGCTACCACGCGGTCGGCATGATGATTCCCGGCGTGCCCTTCATCGCTCTGGGCCGAAACGAACGCATCGCCTGGGGCGGCACCAATATGCGCGCCGCGTCGAGCGACCTTTACGACGTTTCCGCCCTGGATCCGGCTGAAATCGCCGAACGCCGGGAAACGATCAAGGTGCGCTGGTGGCTCGACGAAGAGGTGACCGTCCGCGAGACGCCCCATGGCCCGGTCATCTCGGACGCGCCGCCGCTGGGCGTCGCCGACGGCCCGCCCCTCGCCCTGCGCTGGGTCGGTCACGAGGCCACAGACGAGGTCTCCGCCATGCTGCGCGTCAACCGGGCGGAGAACTGGGACGAGTTCCGCCAGGCATTCGAGACATTCGCCGTCTCGGCCCAGAACATGCTCTACGCCGATGTCGACGGGAATATCGGCCAGGTCATGGCCGTCCGCCTGCCGATTCGCGCCTACCGGGTGCCGGACAATCTGGTGCTCGACCCGCGCGACGACCGGACCCTGTGGCGCGGCTTCGCCGATGCGACCGACCTGCCGGTCAGCTACAACCCGACCCAAGGCTTCCTCGCTTCGGCCAACAACCGACCGGTCGAGACCCCCTTCCCCGTCGGCTATTTCTTCTCGCCCGACGACCGGGTGGTGCGCCTGGGCGATCTGGTGCGCGCCAACGGCAAGGTCGATCTCGCCCATCTCGAAGCCTTCCAGCAGGACGTGACCATGCCGTCGGCCACCGCCCTGCGCGACGCGATCCTGGCCAAGGCGGCCGCCACCGGCGTCGACAGTGCCGCGAACCCGGAACAGCGCGCCGCCCTCGACGCCCTGGCGGCCTGGGACGGCGCGCACCGGGTGGATTCGGTCGGCGCCCTGGCCTTCGAGGTTTTCGTCGACGCCTTCGGCGAGGCGGCGCACGGACCGGCCGATGCCGCGCTCATCTCGGTCGACGCCAAGGGCTACAACCTGCTCGCGAACCGCATCGCAGCGGCCGAGCCCGACAGGATCGCGACCCCGCTGGCCGACGCCCTGAGCGGCGCGGGCGAGGCCGTCGCGGAATACGGCGCCTGGGGCGGCATGCACCGCATGGGTCTGGCCCACCCGCTCGCCAATCTGCCCGTGATCGGCGCGAAATACCGTTTCGCCGAATGGCCGGTGGGCGGCGGCAAGCAGACCCTGATGAAGACATCGCACCGGGCGGCGAAGGAGCGCCACGACACCGCCTTTGGCTCCCAATCCCGCCATATTTCCGACTTGGCCGACCCCGACGCCAACTGGTTCGCCCTCCTGGGTGGCCAGGACGGCCGGATCGGCAGCCCCGCCTTCATGGATCAGGCCGAACTCTGGCGGCGCGGCGAATACGTCCAACTCCCCCTGCGCCCGGAAACGGTGCGCGCGACCTTCGCCCACGAGACGGTGCTGCGGCCGGCCGGACAGTAAAAAGGCCCTAGAGAATATCCAGCGGCACGTCGCGGGTGGGCGCGGGATAGGCCGCGTCCAGGGCGGCCAGATCTTCTCCCGTCAAGTTCAGATCGAGGGCCGCCGCATTGGCGCGGATGTGATCCGGATTCGCGGCCTTGGGGATGCAGACGACGTTCTCGTGCCGCAGGGTCCAGGCGATTGCCACCGCATGAGGGGTGACGCCGTGACGGCCGGCCACCTCCTCCAAGGCCGCCGCCACGTCCATCCGGCCGTGATAGAAGGGCGAATAGGCCATGACCGCGATGCCCCGTTCGGCGCACCAGGGAATCAGCCGCCGCTCGGCCCCCCGGCTGGCGAGGCTGTAGAGCACCTGGTCCGCAATGCCGGCGCCCCCGGCGACCGCCTCGCCCTCGGCCATGTCCTCCGCATCGAAATTGCTGACCCCATAGCGAAGAATCTTGCCGTCCGCCTTCAATCGTTCGAAAGCGGCGAAGGTCTCCTCCAACGGATGCGGCCCCTGCCAATGCAGCAGGAACAGGTCGACCCGATCGGTGCCGAGCAGGCGCAGGCTGCGCTCGCAGGCTTCGATCGCGCCGGTGGCGGACGCGTTGTGAGGCAGCACCTTGGTCACCAGGAAAACCTCGTCCCGGCGACCCCGGATGGCCTCGCCGACCAGGGCCTCGGATTTGCCGTCGCCGTACATCTCGGCCGTGTCGATCAGGGTCAGCCCCAGGTCGAGGCCCAGACGCAGGGCTTCGATTTCCCCCTCGCGCGCGCCGGGCCGCTCGCCCATGTACCAGGTGCCCATGCCCAGGCGCGGCATGATCGCGCCGTCGCGCGTCTCGTAGGTCGTCGCCATGTGTCCTCTTTCCCCACGCTTGGTTCGGCCAAGATTGTTCGGCGGGGCGCGGACGGTCAACACGCGAACCCGCCCGCTCCGGCCCGCTTCGCTTCGCGGGGCTCCGTCGCGTATAATGGGGCCGACCGACCCGTGGCGGACGAAACGCCCGGCTCTGGAGACAACAATCGGGGAGAGCTTAGCCATGAAGACCATTCTCGTTCCCGTCGAGGAGAGCGATGTCCTGCGCTCCATGCTGGCCACCGCGCTCCACACCGCGCGGCGCTTCGATAGCTATATCGAGGGCCTGCACGTGCGCCCCGCCCTGCCCGGTGTCGTGGCCGCCGGCGCCGCCGGCCTGGTCGCGGCAACGCCCGATCTCGTGGAAAGTTTCGAGCGCCAGGACGAGGCGCGGACCGAAACCGCCAAGAAGCTTTACGACGCGTTCCTGGAAGAGCAGGGCATCCCGCGCGGCCGGCCGGAAGGCGCGGTCGAAGCGCCGATCGCGGGCTGGCTGGAAGAGGTCGCGCCGGGCGATGACGTGGTCGGCAGCTATGGCCGCTCCTTCGATCTGATCGTGGTCGGCCGTCCCGTGCGCGGCAGTCTGACCCCGGCCATGGCGACCCTGGAAGCGGCCTTGTTCGAAAGCGGCCGCCCCATCCTGATCGCCCCGCCGACGCCCCCCGCTTCGGTCGGCGACGAGATCGTGATCGCCTGGAACGGCTCGACGGAGACGGCGCGGACCATCGGCTTCGGCATGCGCTTCCTGCGCGCCGCCAAGAAGGTCCGGGTCCTGTCGATCGACAACAGCATGGTCCCGGGCCCGACCGGCGCCCAGATGGCCCAGTATCTGACGCGCAACGGCGTGCCCGCGGAATCCGTCGACGCCCTTGCCAACGGCCGGGGGCCGGGTGCGGCGATGCTGGAGGAAGCCGCGCGCCTCGGCTGCGACCTGATGTTCAAGGGCGCCTATACCAACAGCCGCCTGCGGCAGATGATCTTCGGCGGCGCAACCAGCCATATCCTGGCCGAGGCGAACATCCCGATCTTCATGGCGCATTAAGACGAGAAGAGGGCTGTCGCCTCTTCGCGGTTTCCCGTCAGGCCGCCTCCGGTTCGAAGGCCAGCGGCACCTCGCCCTTGACCTGGGCCCGGTGCATCACGCGCCGCGTCGCCGGGTCGAAGGAATCGCGCCGATGCATGGTGCAGCGATTGTCCCACATCAGCACGTCTCCGGACCGCCAGCGGTGAAACCAGGCGAATTCCGGCTGCGCCGCGAAGGCCCAGAGGCGGTCGAGCAGGCGTTCGCTCTCCGCGTCCTCCAGACCGACGATCCAGGCATTCTTGCGGCGGCCCAGATACAGGCTCGGCCGGCCCGTCTCCGGATGGCGGCGCACCAGGGGATGGCGCGCACCCGGCGCATCGCAGGCCCGGGTCACCTCCACGGCGCCGGGCCGCAAATTGTTCGAGCTGTCGTAGGACGAATCATGGTTGAGAACGCGGCCCCGCACGGCTTCGGCCAGATCGGCGGGCAACGCGTCGTAGACCGCGTACATGTTCATGAAATGCGTGTCGCCACCGGTCTCGGGCACCTCGCGCGCATGCAGCATGCTGACGCTGGGCGGCACCGGGATATAGGACATGTCGGTGTGCCATTCGAGCTCGCCGTCGCCCAAGACCCCCAGCGCCTCGCCGTCCTGCTTGACGTTGGAGATGATGAGGACGTTCTCCTCGCCCGCAGCATGCTTGTCGCGCCAGCCCGGCACGCCGTCGAGTTCGCCGAAGCGCGCGGCGAAGGCCGCCTGCCGGGCGGCCGGCACGTCCTGGTCGCGGAACAGCAGCAGCAGATGGTCGAACCAGGCCCGGCGGACGGTCTCGAACGCGGCGTCGTCCATCGGCCGCGCCAGATCGACGCCCAGCACCTCCGCGCCCAACGCTCCGCCCGTCGGTCGAATTTCGATGGCCATGGCCGAACCTCCCCCTCGCTACGGACATTCCCGGACCGTCATCCCCCACCTTCCAGGGAATCCGGGACCGCATTTCCTGAATTATGCCAAGCGCGCGAGCGGGGAACCAGTCGGAGACGGTTACTCGATCTCCTTAGTTCTTGCCGTCGTTTCCCGGTCGGCCAAGGCCGAACAACCCGACAAGGCCGATAAATTCGACCGCAGCGACGAATAGAGCCAAGAAAGAATCAAAAATAGCGGACGCCTCCAAAAAAACGTCGCGATCCAAAGAAAGTATTGGAAAGAAATATCGACAACTTTACCTCAGTTTAATTGCCAAATCATTCGCACGACCTATTCTCCAATGCATGCCATACACGATGAACAACGCGCTTCGCGCGGCCGCTTTCACGGTTGCGACCCTCTTCCTTTCCGCGCCGGCGGGGGCCGCCGCGCCGCTTTCCATGGCCCTCGACGATCTTCGGCTGGAGCAAAACGGCAGCGGCGTCCGGGAGATTCTGTGGATCGGCGTCTACGAAGCCGCCTTCTATCTCCCCGGCAATCGGCTGGCCGAATCCCGGCGCGACGAGACCTTTTCGCTCAATGGCGACACCTCCGCCGCCTTTCGAATCGAGTTGCTGATCAGCCAGGTTCCCTCGATACCGGACGAGTGGCGGGTGATCTTCGAGCGCTATTTGACCGACGACCAACTCGGAAATCTCGAAGCGGCGTATGACCGTCTTGGCAAGGGCGACACCGTGGTCTTTCATTTCCGCCCCGGAAACGGCACCGTGGTCGAGATAAGTACGGGATCGAAGACGCGCGTTGACGGGCATGGCTTGATGGCCGACCTTCTCCTCCAATGGCTCGGGCCGGATCCGGTTTCGCGCGATCTCCGGGCCGATCTCATGGGCCGCCCGCAGGTCGAGAACGCGGGCGCGTCTGCTTGGAACGGGGAACGGCGGCGCTAGTCCGCCAGTCTTAGAAAAAGAAGGGAACGGATATCATGGGTATCGAAGCCGGCCTTATCGGCCTTCTGCTTTTCGTGCTCTGGCTTTGGGCCGTGATCAGCATCCTGCAGAGCAACGCCTCGGGCGGCGGCAAACTGCTTTGGATTTTGATTGTCGTTATCTTTCCCTTCGTCGGATTCGTCATCTGGCTCTTCATCGGCCCGCGCAGCGCGCGCTGACGGTCCATAGCCGATAGCCGGTTCCTAACAGCCGGCGCCCGGTCGCTCGGGCCAGCGGGATGCGGCGCGGCGCGGGTGGGCGACCTCGCCGGATGTCGGTTTCGACAGATGGATGCCACATTCCGTTTTGTCCCGGCCGAGCCAGCGGCCCGCGCGCGGCCCGTTCGCCCGGTCGACCCGGGCCGTGCAGGGCAGACAGCCGATCGAATAGAAGCCCTCGGCCTCCAGCGGGTGGCGCGGCAGCGCGCGGGCGATGAATTCCTCCTCGATCCGTTCCGGACTCCAATTGGCCAGTGGGTTGACCTTGATCCGGCCTTCCGCCGCCTCGATGACCGGCAGGTTCGCGCGCAGTTCTCCCTGGTAACGCTTGCGCCCCGTGATCCAGGCATCGAAGCCCCCAAGGGCGGCGCGCAGCGGTAGGGTCTTGCGGATATGGCAACAGGCGTCCGACGCCTCTCGCCACAAGGCATCGTCCGGATCGGTTTGCGCCAGGGTCGCAGGGTCCGGGCGGACGATCTGAAGATCGCTCAACCCGAGACGCGCGGCCAGGGTGTCGCGGTAGGTTGCCGTCGCCTCGAAATGCTTGAGGGTATCGAGGAAGATGACGGGTGTCGCTGGGTCGACCTCGGCAACCAGGGACAGCAGCACGGCCGCCTCGGTCCCGAAGGAGGAGACGAGCGCGATGCGCCCGGCGAACTCTTCCCTGACCAGGCGGCGCAGCAACGCCACGCCGTCCAATCCGGCATGACTCTCGGCCAGGCGCGCGGCCTGCTCGGCGATGCTCATGACGCCACCGCCGCGGCGCGGCGGCGCTCGCGCAGCGATGACGCCGGCGGTCTTTGGTCTGCCGCCGGCTGCATGGGCACCGAGATTTCGGCCATGGCCTCGTACCAGCCCTCCAGCGCGCGGCCCTGATCGGCCTTGTCGCCTGCGACGGACACCGAATCGAAACCGCAGCGTTCCAGAAAGAAATACTGGTCACGAACCACCTCGCCCACCGCGCGCAATTCGCCGCGATAGCCGTGGCGCTCGCGCAGCAGCCGGGCCTGGCTGTAGGCGCGGCCGTCCTTGAAGACCGGGAATTCCAGCTCGATCAGGGCGAAGCGGTCGAGGTCGGCGCCGATCGCCGCCGGATCGGTGTCGTTCGGCAGACGCAGGCCCAAACGCCCGTTGCGCGCCCGCAGGGCGCAGTCGCCGTCCCGCCAGCGGGCGAGCGAGACCACCGGCCGGGCGACCTCGTCGAGAGGCAGGAAATCGGGGATGAAGGTCCAGTCGTCCTCGACCAGGCGTCCGTCCTTAATGACCGGCATAAAGCGCCTCCTTGAACGGGGCCAAGCCGACGCGGCGATAGGCGTCGAGGAATAGTTCGCCCTCCTCGCGAAGGTCGAGATAGGTTTCGACCAGCGATTCCACCGCATCGACCACGTCATCGTAGGAGAAGGCCGGGCCCACGATGTCGCCCAGGCTGGCGTCCTCGCCCGCGCTACCGCCCAGGGTGATCTGGTAGAATTCTCTGCCTTTCTTATCGACGCCCAGAATGCCGATATGGCCGACATGGTGATGGCCGCAGGCATTGATGCAGCCCGAAATCTTGAGCTTCAGTTCACCAATATCGTGCTGCCGGTCGAGATCGGCGAAGCGGGTGGCGATGCGCTGGGCCACCGGAATCGAGCGGGCATTCGCCAGGTTGCAGTAATCCAGGCCCGGGCAGGAAATCATGTCCGAGACCAAGCCGATATTGGCCGCGCCCAGCCCGGCCGCGACCAGGCCCTGCCAGACCGCATGGACGTCGCGCAGACGGACATGCGGCAGGACCAGGTTCTGCTCATGGCTGACGCGAATCTCGTCCTGGCCGTAGCGTTCGGCGAGATCGGCCACCGCCTCCATCTGCTCGGCCGTCGCGTCGCCCGGCACCCCGCCCACGGGCTTGAGGGAGATGCTGAGAATCGCATAGCCCGGTTGCTTATGGACGTGCAGGTTGGTGCGGCACCAGCGCGCGAAATCCCGGTCCTCGAAGCGCATCGCCTCGAAGCCGGTATCCTGCGCGGGCAGGTTTTCGAAGGGCGGCGGCGCGAAATAGGCCGCGATGCGCGCGACCTCTTCCGCCGGCAGATCGAGCGAACCGCCGCGCAAGGCCCGCCATTCCTCCTCGACCATGGCGGCGAAGATATCGGCGCCGACGCTCGCCACCAGAATCTTGATGCGCGCCTTGAACAGGTTGTCGCGCCGACCCAGGCGGTTGTAGACACGCAGGATCGCCTCGAGATAGGAGAGCAGATCGGCTTTGGGCAGGAACTCGCGGATGGTCGGGCCGATCATCGGGGTTCGGCCTTGACCACCGCCGACGATCACCCGGAAGCCGACCTCTCCCGCCGCGTCGCGGCGAAGTTGCAGGCCAATGTCATGGACCTTGATGGCGGCGCGATCGCGCGCCGCGCCCGTCACCGCGATCTTGAACTTGCGCGGCAGGAACGAAAATTCCGGATGCAGGGTCGACCATTGCCGGATGATCTCGGCATGGATGCGCGGATCCTCGACCTCGTCCGCCGCGGCCCCGGCGAAATGATCGGCCGTCACATTGCGGATGCAGTTGCCGCTAGTCTGGATGGCGTGCATTTCGACCTCGGCCAGTTCGGCCAGAAGATCGGGCACCTCGGCCAGCTTGGGCCAGTTGTACTGGATGTTCTGGCGCGTCGTGAAATGGCCGTAGCCCCGGTCGTAGACCCGGGCGATCCGCGCCAACCGGCGCATCTGAAGAGAATCCAGAGTGCCGTAGGGGATCGCGACCCGCAGCATATAGGCATGGAGTTGGAGGTAGAGGCCGTTCATCAGGCGCAGCGGCTTGAAATGGTCCTCGTCCAATTCGCCCGACAGGCGGCGCGCGACCTGGCCACGAAACTGCACGACCCGTTCGTTCACCAGGGTGCTGTCGAACTCGTCGTAGCGATACATTAACGGCCTCTTTCGGTTGCGATATCCGTGCCCACGGTCGGGCCCGCCGCGCGGATGCGCTCGCGCTGACTCAACGGACGCGGGGCGCCGTCCTCCACGGTCACGGCCATGGCATAGGCTTCGACCACATCCCGGCAGCGCACGGCCCGCTCCGCGATGGCCATGAGGGCGGCCTCCGCCTGCTCGGTCTCGGCCGGCTCGGCCTCGGCGAGGTCGCGGGACCACCGCCCACCGCAGGCGAGATAGAGAACCTCGCCGTCGCGCAGCCCGTTCGCGGTAACGATGCGCGCACTCATGCCCGTTTCCTTTCCCGGGTCGCTTGTGTCGGCGCAGACCCCACCGTCTCCGCCGCGATGCCGCGCTCGGCAAGCGCGCGCAGCAGCGCCGGCAGGCCGGGCGAAACGGCGGGATCCTCCTCCAGGATCACCACGACATGGCCGCCCGAACGCAGTTCGCTCTCGGCGAACTGCGCCAGCCCCGCCATGTCGTCGGGACCGAAATCGCGGCGCAGCGCGTCGCGGCGCGCCATACCCGTCAGCGCCGGAGCCGCGCCGGCCATGAGGATCAGCCAATCGGCGCTCTGCAAACGGTGCAACCCGCGCAGGCTCACCAGATCCGAGTCTTTCTCCGTCGCGCCGAGGATCGACACCCGTCCTGGCGTAACCCCGACCGCCCCGCGCCGATTGGCGACGGAAAGCAGGGCTTCGCGCGCGCCAATCTCGTCGCCGGCAAGGGCGCGCTCGGCCACGGCACCGTCGAAAACCCGCTCCCACAAGCGGCGGCGTACGTCCGCGTCGGGCGCCAGGGCGGCG